>CAMZLT010000249.1 GCA_947311745.1 uncultured Flavobacteriaceae bacterium
ACACCTGAATTTCTACCAGTTTGGTGTTTGCCGATTGCACTTTCTTTTTCTAAAACGGCAATAGATTTATCTTTGAATTTTAGTTGTAGCTTATATGCTGTTGCTAAACCTACTATTCCTCCTCCGACAATTATAAAATCGTATTTATTTTGCATATAAACTACAGCATCATTTTTTTTTAATAAAATATTATTTATATTCCTTTTAAACTATTAAGATACATTTCTAAATTAGGATTGGATGGTCTTAAAGCATTTGTTTTTAAAACATTTCCTTCTTTATCTATCAATAAAAATCGTGGAATACTACGTACACCAAAAGCTCGCACAAAATACGATTCCCAACCAGCATCGGAAAATAACTGAATCCCTCCCATATTTTTGGCTTTAACCATTGTCTTCCATTTTTCTTTTGCTTTGGCTCTTGAGCCATTATTTCGTCGTGCATCATCTACCGAAATACTAACAAATTTAATATTTTTTCCTTTAAATTTTTCCTCTAATTTTTGTAAATATGGTATTTCACGCTTACAAGGACCACACCAAGTTGCCCAAATATCTATATAGACATAGTTTCCTTTTAAATCGTCTAAAGAAGTTTTTGTACCATCAAAATTTTCGTAATTATCAAATTTTGGAGATGGCTTACCAATCATAGCATTTTTACCTACAGCACCAGAACCACCTTTATATTTAGCACGCAAATTAGTAAATAATCGTTTATAATATGCTTTTGTATTATCCACAAGCTTTGCTTCTATATTTTTGTTAGAAAGTAAATCATTTATTTTTTTTTCAATTTTTGAAAGTTCTTTTTCAAATTCATCTTTTTCTAAAGCTAACAAGCGTTTTGCTTGCGGAAAACCTGCTTCGCTATTTATTTTATTTCTTTCTATAAAAAACTGACTCGTTGCCCCTCCGTTTCCAGTAAATTTTAAGGTGTTTTTAAAATCTTTTGCATCATAAAAAATCTTAATATACTTCCCTTTATCTAAATAAATACTTGCTCTATTATTACCATCATATAAAGTAAAATATGGATTTTCAATATTTTTAGCATCAATTTCTTTTTCAAAAGTACCATCCTTTTGTACTGGTATTTCTACCTTCCTTCCTTTACCAATAATTTGAATGCTTTCTACAGTATTATTAGCAATAAGACCAATAATTTTCACTTTATTAGGAGCTACTGTAATTGTTTCTTTTTGCGAACAAGAACTCAAAAACAGAATGGAAAGTACTACCAAAAAATGCTTTATCATAAATTTATAATTTTAATTTATTAAATACTTCTTTAATTTTTTTACTAGATGGTCTTGGTGCATCTGCATCAACAACATTTCCTTTGGTATCTATTAGAATAAATCTAGGAATACTTCTTATTTTAAAAGCTGCTATAAAATCGGATTGCCATGCTTTATCTGCAAATAATTGAATACCTTTCATTTCTTTTTCGGCAATCATCTTTTTCCAACCCTCTTTAGATTTTTCTAAAGAGTTACCAGGATAACCACGACCGTTATCTACTGAAATACTTACAAAAGCAATGTTTTTATCTTTATATTCGTGTTCTAATTCTTTTAAAGCAGGAATTTCACGCTTACAAGGACCACACCAAGTTGCCCAAACATCAATATAAACATTTTTCCCTTTTAAATCTTTTAAAGATGTTTTAGAACCATCGATATTTTCGTAATTTTTAAAATCAGGAGCTGGTTTTCCAACAAAAGAAGCAAACTGAGCTTTACGTGCTTTTTGTTGCATATACGCACCTTTTATTCCTTTTTTAAAACTTGCTAATCCCATTTTCTCTGTAGCAATTAAGGTTGAATCTACACCCTTTGCATTGTTAATAAAATCACTTAATTTTTTTTCTATAGTTGCAATTGTTGCATCAAATTCTTTTTCCTCTGCATCAAATAAGCTTGGTGTAAACAACTCTTTTTGCATACGTGTTTTATCAGCAAGATAGTTATTGGTTTCTGCTCCTTTACCAGAAAATTTAATCGTTTCATCAAACTTTTTGGTATCTAAATTAATGTTTACTTCATAACCATTTTTTAAAAATAATTCCGCATACTCATTTCCGTCAAAAAGCATGTATTTGGTGTTTTTTTTACTTACTTTTAAGGTGTCTTTAAACGATCCATTTTCATCCATTTTAATTATTTTCTCAAAGCCTCTACCAGTAATTTTTATTTCATCACCAACATGATTTTCAATTTTTCCAGATAAAGTTACATAATCTTTTACTTCTTCTTTTTTACAAGAAACTAAGGAAATAAGTACTACAAAAGCTATTTTTACTAAATTTTTCATTTTATTTACGTATTTTTAGTTATATTTTAAAACGTTTCGCAAATATAGTTAATTTTATGAATATTTAATTAATAAATTATTTACATAAAAATTTGTGTATTCCTTTTGATTTATAGACTTTTGACCAAAATATAAATTTCACTAATGGATTTCAAATTTACCTCGCTCCAAAATCCCGTTGTTAAAAAGATTATACAGCTTAAAAGCAAGTCTAAAATCCGAAAAAAAGAAGGCTATTTTATCATTGAAGGTCTACGAGAACTAAATTTAGCAATACAATCTGATTATGTTATTGATACCATTTTGTTTTACCCTGAATTGATTTCTTACGAAAATTTACGAAAAATAGTAAAAAATTCAACTACTAAAATTGGTGAGATTTCTAAGCCTGTTTTTGAAAAATTAGCATATCGCAATACAACGGAAGGTATTATTGCCATTGCAAAACCAAAAAGTACCGCAATAAAAGAAGTGTGTTTTAAAAGTGAAAACCCGTTAATCCTCGTTGCCGAAGCACCTGAAAAACCTGGCAATATCGGTGCTTTATTACGCACCGCAGATGCTGCAAATATAGATGCTGTTTTTATAGCAAATCCAAAAACCGATTTATACAATCCAAATATTATTCGCTCAAGCGTAGGTTGTGTTTTTACCAACACAATTGCTATGGGAAGCACACAAGAAATAATAGATTTTTTATTCAAAAACAATATACAGCTTTTTGCAGCAGCGTTACATCTATATTCTGAGATATATACCAAACAAAATTTTACAAAAGCATCTGCCATAATTGTAGGTACAGAAGCAACTGGTTTAAGTGATCTTTGGATGGAAAATTGTAAAAAAATCATCATTCCTATGGAAGGAAAAATTGATTCCTTAAACGTATCGGTTTCGGCTGCAATTTTAATTTTTGAAGCAAAAAGACAACGTTCAATTTAATTTCATGACTGCTACTACTCTATTTTATCTATTTATTGCCATTTTAGTTTTCAATTTTTTATTGGAAGCATTTCTAGACTATATAAACACAAAGCATTTTAACGATCCGATACCTGATTTATTAAAAGATGTATATAACGAAACCGAATACCAAAAATCACAAGCATATAAAAAAGAAAACGAACGGTTTTCTAGCATTTCGGAATTATTTTCACTTAGTATAACCTTGCTTTTTTTCTTTTTTAAAGGTTTTGCTTATGTAGATGAACTTGCAAGAAAATTTACAGATAATGAATTGGTTATCTCTTTACTTTTTTTCGGAATTATTATGTTTGCTAGTGATATTATAAGCATTCCTTTTAGTTATTACCACACTTTTGTAATCGAACAGAAATATGGATTTAATAAAATGAGCAAAAAATTATTTTGGATAGACAAAATAAAATCTTGGTTTTTAATGCTTATTTTAGGAGGAATTATTTTAAGCATTATAATACTTTTTTATCAAAAAACAGGAACTAATTTTTGGCTATATACTTGGTTGTTCATTGCTGTATTTTCAGTTTTTATGACTTTGTTTTATTCCTCTTTAATTGTACCCATATTTAACAAACAGAAACCTTTAGAACAAAGCGAACTCAAAGATAAAATTGATGCCTTTGCAAAAAAAGTTGGTTTTAAATTAGATACTATTTTTGTTATAGATGGCTCTAAACGCTCAACAAAAGCAAACGCCTATTTTAGTGGTTTTGGAGCAAAAAAACGCATCGTTTTATACGATACCTTAATAAATGATTTAGAACCAAACGAAATTGTTGCTGTTCTTGCTCATGAAATCGGACATTATAAAAAGAAACACGTTTTTATAAATATGCTAATTTCTATCGCATTAACAGGATTTACTTTATACATTTTGTCTTTATTAATAGATAATCCGTTGTTATCAGAAGCTTTATCCGTAAAACAAATGAGTTTTCACATTGGCTTAATTGCTTTTGGTGTTTTATATACGCCTATTTCATTAATTACAGGGTTACTAATGAACATTTTATCTAGAAAATTTGAATATCAAGCAGATAATTATGCCAAACAGCATTACAATGCTTCGGATTTAATTACAGGACTCAAAAAATTATCAAAAAATAGTTTGAGTAATTTAACACCACATAAATGGTATGTTTTTTTTCACTACTCACATCCTAGTTTACACCAACGTATAAAGAACTTATCTACCTAAAAAAAAAAACGGCTAAAAAAACTTTTTTTCTTTTCTTTCAATTCTATTTTACTTTGGTTTTCATTTTTTTCTTGACTTTCAACTAAAATATCATCATCCTTTAAAATTGATGTCGCAGCTAGTTCTTGCTTAGATTCTGGTTCTAAAAAACTATTTTCTTTAATTAGATTATTTAAGTCCGTAGTATTTAAGTTTAATTCAGGATTGATAAAATAATCCATTAATTTAGATTCCGTTGTACCAATTAAATCCAAAATAAATTCATCATAGGTAGTATTTTGATATTCAAAAAAATTTTCAAAATATTTCTTTGATTTCTCTAATGTTCTATCATCTTTTTCCAAAGACAAAAGTGTTTTATATAATTTTGAAACACCAAAAACAACATGTTCTGGAGCAGCTTTACGCCTAGAATAATGCGATATAATATTACCCTGCTCGTCAAATTTAGTTTCAAAAGTTGTTATAACCCAATAATACCTACCATCTTTTGCTAAATTTTTAACAACAGCATGAATGTTTTTACCTTGATGCAATCGATCCCACAGAATTTTAAAAATAATTCTTGGCATATCTGGATGCCTAATAACATTATGAGGTTTCCCCATAAGTTCGTACTCTTGATATCCACATATTTCTATAAAATACTCATTTGCATACTCAATCACACCTTTTTTATCCGTTTTAGACATAATAACCTTTGTTGGATCCATTATTATTTCTTTATCTATAGGTGTAGGTTTGATGAAGTTTTTCATGTTTTATTTTTTTAGTGTTAAATAAAAAGTATTAAAATTACTCTACAAAGATATCAAAAAAACAGCATTTATTTTACATATTTAACACATTCTATCCATCAAGATCACATCAATTTAATAAAAGACACGTAAACAATTGTTTATACATTTTTCATCTAATATTGTGAATCCACAAGTTTATTAAAAGAATATTAAAATTAATTTTCAATGCAATTCAGTTACCAATGGATAAAATAAGTAAGTGTTATTGATGTGGGCTCCTATTTATTTTTTTTAAGGAAAATCTACATTAGGTAAAGTGTCCCATTTTATATCAAATCGTCCTTCTGTAATATCAACTATATCATTTAAATCATCCCT
>CAMZLT010000250.1 GCA_947311745.1 uncultured Flavobacteriaceae bacterium
GCAATTAGCGTAAAATCGGAAGTAGGATTTATAAAATTTTCTATTTTTTCTAAACGATTATCCATTTTGGTAATTTCACCAACTCTATCAAATCTAGTATCGCCACAAACTTGCACATTGGTAAATCCGATGCTATTTAACAACTCTTTTGATTCGGTATTTTGTACAAAAAAATGAGTAATAGTTTGCAAAGCATTTCGCATAAATTTTGCAAAAAAATGATTTTTAAAAAATGTTTGCTCTTTTCTGAAAATAGCAGAAACTACTATCGTTTTAATATTTTTTTGCTTTAGTTCTTTTAAAATATTTGGCCAAAATTCGTATTTTACAAAGATTGCTAATTCAGGATGTACAGTTTCTAAAAATCGTTTTGCATTTTTTTTTGTATCTAATGGCAAATAACATATTACATCTGCAAATTTGTAGTTTTTACGTATTTCGTAACCTGAAGGAGAAAAAAAAGTCAATACAATTTTATAGTTTTTATATTGGTTTTTTAGGTTTTCAATAATTGGTCTGCCTTGTTCAAATTCACCTAAAGAAGCACAATGAATCCAAATCACCTTATCCGTTTTTTTAATAGATTTTAGTTTGTTAAACGTTTCTTTCCTTCCGTTAAGAAAAAAATGAATCTTTTTATTAAATAACGCAATAGGTTTTAATAGAAAAGAGATAAAATGGACAAATATGTTATAGAAAAAATACATTATTTAAGCAAAAATAAAACTAATTTACTATTCTGTATTCTGTAATTTGAATTATTTGTATTTTTGAACTGTAAAATAAAATTATTTAGATAATGAAAAAAATTCAAATGGTTGACTTACAAGGTCAATACCAACACATAAAAGACAATGTTAACAAGGCTTTTACTAGTATTTTAGATTCTGCATATTATATTGGTGGTCCTGAAGTAAAAGGGTTTCAACAAGATTTAGAAAAATATTTAGATGTAAAACACGTAATTCCTTGTGCAAACGGAACAGATGCTTTACAAATTGCAATGATGGGTTTGGGTTTACAACCTGGTGATGAAGTGATTACTGTTGATTTTACCTTTGCCGCAACGGTTGAAGTAATTGCTTTACTACAGCTTACACCTGTTTTAGTAGATGTAGATGCTACCACTTTTAATATGGATATTGAGGCCTTAAAAAAAGCAATTACACCTAAAACAAAAGCAATTGTTCCTGTTCATTTATTTGGGCAATGTGCAAATATGGAGGAAATAATGAAAATTGCTAAAGAACATAATTTATTTGTTATTGAGGATAATGCACAAGCAATTGGTGCGGATTATACTTTTAGTGATGGTACAAAAAAGAAATCAGGAACTATCGGTAATGTAGGTACAACTTCTTTTTTTCCTTCTAAAAATTTAGGATGTTATGGTGATGGTGGTGCAATTTTTACTAATGACGATGAACTTGCTCATACTATAAGAGGAATTGTAAATCACGGAATGTATACTAGATATTATCATGACGTTGTTGGTGTAAATTCGCGTTTAGATAGTTTACAAGCTGCTGTTTTACAGATAAAATTGCCTTTACTAGATTCGTATTGTCAAGCAAGACAAAAAGCAGCAAAATTTTATTCGGATGCTTTATCTGTTTCTGATAAAATTGAGGTTCCTGTAATAAGTGATTTTAGTACACATGTTTTTCATCAATATACGTTAAAAATTAAAGATGTAGATAGAGACGCATTACACAAACACCTATTAGATAAAGGAATACCAAATGCAATATATTATCCTGTAGCTTTACATAATCAAAAAGCATATCAAGATAGTCGTTATAACGAATCGGATTTTAAAACAACTAACGAATTGTGTAAAACGGTACTTTCGTTACCAATGCACACTGAATTAGATCAAGAGCAACAACAGTTTATTGTAGATACAATTTTAGAATTCTGCTCGTAAATAAACATGGCTACTAACAAATTAATAGACTCTTTTGGTAGAGAAATAACGTATTTACGTCTATCTATAACGGATAGATGTAATTTACGTTGTCAATATTGCATGCCAGCAGAAGGAATTGATATTGTTAAAAAAACCGAATTACTTACTTACAAAGAAATGTATCGTATTATTCGTATATTAAGTGAGCTAGGTGTAAATAAAGTTAGATTAACAGGAGGGGAACCTTTTGTGCGTAAGGAATTTATGACATTTTTAGAGAAATTAAACTTCAATAAAAATTTAAAAGAAATAAATATCACCACTAATGGTGCTTTAATTTCTAAACACATAAATTCTTTAGAAAAATTAAATGTAAAAAACATTAATTTAAGTATAGATAGTTTAAATGCTGAAAATTTTAAAAAAATAACTAGACGTGATGTTTTTTCGCAAGTTTATAACACGTTAGAAGTTTTAGAAAAAAGTGATTTGAATCTAAAATTAAATGTTGTTGTACAAAGTGGTATTAATACTAATGAGATTAAAGATTTTATTCTACTGACAAAACATAAAAATTTATCTGTTCGGTTTATAGAGGAAATGCCTTTTAATGGTAAAGGACAACGAAAAACTTTAGAAAACTGGAATTACAACCGTATTTTACAAGATATAAACGATAATTATACCAATATTATCAAACTAAACAATTCTAAATCTAGTACTTCTAAAAATTTTAAAATAGAAGGCTTTAAAGGAAATTTTGGAATAATTCCTGCTTTTACAAGAACCATCTGTAAGGATTGCAACAGAATTAGAATTACAGCAACAGGATTGTTTAAAAATTGCTTGTTTGATGATGGTGTTTTTAATATTCGTGATTTTATCCGAAAAGGAGTAAGTGATGACGAAATAAAACAACTTTTTATAGATACTATAGCAAAAAAACCAAAAAATGGATTTATTGCCGAAGCAAATCGAAAATCACAAAAAGGTGTTTCGGAAAGTATGTCGACAATTGGTGGTTGATATTTTTACACTTTATAATAGTATCTCTACTTTCTTAACCCTATCACAAAACCCTACT
This sequence comes from uncultured Flavobacteriaceae bacterium, assembly GCA_947311745.1. Taxonomy (GTDB): domain Bacteria; phylum Bacteroidota; class Bacteroidia; order Flavobacteriales; family Flavobacteriaceae; genus S010-17. The sequence goes on from CAMZLT010000250.1 coordinate 2,994, forward strand.
AATAGTTAAACCATCACGAATTGGCAATAAAACGGTTTCCACACGAGAATCATTTTTTAATAATTCGTTATAAGCTAATAGTGTTTTGGTACTTTCGTCTTTTGAGTTTAATTTTTCGGTTACTTTTCCACTCCAAAGTACATTATCGGATAAAATAATTCCTCCAGGATTCATTTTATCTATAATTTTATTAAAATAATTAATATAATTAGGTTTATCGGCATCTATAAAAACCAAATCAAATGTATCTTGAATATTTGAGATTATTTCTAAAGCATTTCCTAAATGTTGCTGAATATTTTTAGCATACCCAGATTTGTCAAAATATTTTTTTGCAAAATCAAATAACTCCTCATTTTTATCAATAGTATGTAGTGTTCCGTTTTTTTGCATACCTTCGGCAAGACATAACGTAGCATAACCTGTGTATGTACCGATTTCTAAAATTACTTTTGGTTGTTTAATCTTAGATAACATACTTAAAACTCTGCCTTGAAAATGACCACTAAGCATACGTGGATTTAATACTTTTTGCCAAGTTTCTTTACTTAGCTCTTGTAATAATTTTGGCTCGTTTTCAGAATGGGAAACGGCATAGTTGTCTATTTTTTCTGGTAAAAAATTCATCAAAATATTTTTTACAAAAATAACTACTTGATAAGTAATAGATAAAAAAAAGTCCATAAATTTTTAAATTTACAGACTTTTAATTATAATTATTGACTTGTAATAATTTGTATTAATTGATTTGCAGGAATTACACCAGATTGTCGCCAAACTTGCTTCCCGTTTTTAAATAAGATGAGTGTCGGCACACCTCTTACTTGGTAACTTGCAGCAATACTAGGGTTTTTATCTACATCAATTTTTACAATTTTAACTTGATCCTTTAGTTTTTGTTTTACCTCTACAAGAATTGGAGCGACCATTTTACAAGGACCGCACCAATCTGCTTTAAAATCTACCAAAACAGGTACATTTTGATTGATAATATCTTTGAATTTAGCCATAATTCTCGTTTTTAACTCATTTTACCTGAAGCACAACTAACAAAAGATTTTGCCTTGTGTAGCATAGAGTTTGCATCGCCAACTTCTGGATATCCCATTTTAGAAAGTTTTTCTTTTACTGTTGCAAAAATTTCTTCAGAAACTTCGTTAATTGTTATTTCCGAATTTTCTAAAGCTACCTCTACTTCGGTAACACCTTCTATTGATAGAAGTCCTTTTTTAATAGTGTTTGCACAACCATTACATTTTAAATTTAATATATTTATTTTTTTCATTTTTTGATTATTTAAGAGCAAAGATACTTAATTATTATTCAAATGTAATACTCCAAATACCTCTTAAATCATTTGGTTTAAATCCCGTTGCTTTATCGTTAGGATACAAACTTTTTAAAATACTATCGGTTTTTGAAGTTACTTGTTTGTTTAAAACACCATGACAAGCAACACATTTTTTTTGTAGCTTAATAGGTGTATAAAAGTGTATTTTATTATCTTGTTCTTTTTGAACAATTGGTGTTAGTTTTTCGCCATTTTTTATTTTAGCAAGGTATTCGTTTAATATTTTTTCTTCTGCTTCGTTTGGCGAATTTTTTGGATTTCTTAATTTAAGAGCGGTTCTTTTTATAGAAACGTTGTATTGTTTTTCCATAGCTTCCGTTAAGGGATAAGCAGATTTATTACAAAACGGAATTGCAGTTAGTGTCCCTCCTGCTTTCATTTGTTTCATTAAATTGCTTCCCAAATTTTTCATGGTTGCTTGTGCAATTTCTTTTCCTTTTGCAATGTATTCTTTTTTTTGCGTTTCTGTTAAGTCATTGGTACAACTTAATATTGACACTATAGCTAATAAAAATAATGCTTTTTTCATAGATCTTTAATAGATTAAAAAAGCGGAATTAAAATTCCGCTTTTTGTATAATTATTTTATTGCTGGTAAGCCTAATGCTGACCATCCGTTAAATCCTCCGTTAAGGTTAACAACATTGTAGCCTTTACTTTTAAGCATATTTGCAGCTTTCATACTTCTACCTCCAGAACGACAATATACATAAACAGGTTCGTCTTTTTTGTATTTTGCCATTTGCTCTAAAAAATTAGCATCAAACACATTGATGTTTATTGCATTTTCTAAATGTCCTTGAGCGTATTCTTGTGGTGTTCTAACATCTACTAATTGTACTTCTTTTCCGTTTACTCTTTCGTAAAACGCTTTGGTATCTAATTTTTCAATAGATACTTTTGTTTCTTGTTTTGCTTTAGGAGTGCTTTTTTCTTCTTTTTTAGTTTGTGCACAACTTGTCATTACTAAAGTAACGGCTACTAATAATATGATTTTTTTCATTGGTAATAAATTTTTTAGTGAGCTACAAAATTACAATATATATATAGGTTTAAATGTAACTAGTGTTACTTTTTGTTTTTATGGTATTAGATGAACCAATTTTTGCTATGGATAAAATTACGGAAAAACGCACTTTTTCATATTAAATATATTAAAATGACAAATATCATTTCTTAAAATTTTAAAAACATCTATTTTTGCATTTGTAATGAAAAACCATGCAATACATAAAATAATATCTGTGTTACTAACTGTAATACTATTGCTTGGTGTTTTTAAAACAACTTTTACTATTACTGACTTTTTAATACATCAAGACGAAATAGCCAAAACGCTTTGTGTACAAAAAGATAACCAACAAGGTTGTAACGGAAAGTGTCAATTAGTAAAAGCCTTAAAAAAAGACTTAGAAAAAGATACGAAAGCTCCAAATTCACAAAATAAAAAAGAAAATAGTGTCTTAAATTTTATAAAACCAATTTTAGAAATTAAATTTTTAACGAAATCAAAAATTATTTCTACAAAAATTTGCGACAATCGTTTATACAAAACTTTAGATAAAAAATATCCTATTTTTATTCCTCCACCATTGTTTAGCTAATATTTTATCGGTTTATTTCGTATTGTATTACTGTTTTCAATAACAGTATCTACACAATAGAAATTATCAATTATTTTTTAAAACATCTTATTAAATTGTTTTCTAAATTTTTGAAAATATTTCTTATAAAAAAGAAACATTTTCTCTAAAAAAAATATAGAGATATAATTGAATTAACATAAGATAACAAATTAACAATCAAAATATTACTAAAATGAAAAAATTAAAATTTATATTACCAATATTAGCACTAATCGTATTATTTACTTCTTGTAATCCTTCTGATGACAATCCTATTGTTGACGAAACAGATGGTTTACAAAAGGTAACCGAATTTAGCAACCAAGATCACACCATAGAAATGTACACTAAAAGTGGTAAATTTTATACTGGTTACAACGAAATTAGTATTCGAATAAAAAACAATACAGACAATACGTATTTTAACGATTATACCATAAATTGGATGCCGAAAATGGTTATGCCATCCATGACACATTCTTGTCCTAAATCTACGATAAATAAAGATTTAGAAGCAGATTCCTTATATAAAGGATATTTAGTTTTTCAAATGACAAGTGCCGATAATTCAGGATGGTCTATAAAATTTATATACACCATTAATAATGTAGAATACACAATAGAAAACACTATTTCTGTGCTACAAGCTCCAAGACAAAGAGTAACTGTTTTTACAGGTTCGGATGGTGTAAGATACATTTTAGCAATGGTTAATCCAAGTAAACCAGAAATTGCGGTAAACGATATGGAAGTTACCTTGCATAAAATGGAAAATATGATGAGTTTTCCTATAGTTCCAGATTATACAATTACCTTAGATCCTAGAATGCCTTCTATGGGAAATCATAGTTCGCCAAATAATACAGATTTAACTTATAATACAGATGAAATGATGTATAATGGTGATTTATCGTTAACTATGACAGGTTATTGGAAGTTAAACCTTAAACTATTAAATCCAAATGGTGAAATTTTAAAAGGCGAAGATATTACTGATAATGTACCTTCTAGCTCGTTATATTTAGAAATAGAATTTTAACAAAAACATAAACAAACTAGTCTGGAAAGTACATTAATTTCTATAAAAGCAATCTTTTAAATTTTAAAAAAGGAATGCAAAAAGTTTTTAATACTATTTGAATTTGGTTAATTAAATAAAACACTTTTCAGACTTTTTCACTTGCTTTATGCAATAAAAACCCTATTGCGTAAATAAAATGTAACATTTTTACAAAACTAATAAAATGAAAAAATTAGTAATAATACTACTTGTATTGTTATTCAATAATATGCTTTTTGCTCAAAAAATAGATAAAGATTCTGTACGGCAATTAGATGAAATTATTATAACA
>CAMZLT010000251.1 GCA_947311745.1 uncultured Flavobacteriaceae bacterium
GAATAATTAAGGTGTTTGCAGTACCTAAATCTATTGCTATTTCCTCTGTTAAAAAATCGAAAAAACCCATATAAAATTTTATTTTAAAGTGTAGTTGTAGTTGTTTTGTTATTTTGGTAAAGGTATAAAAAAATATTATATGTTTTTTAGAGTTTTTTAAGAAAATTTTTAGTGTTTAAAATGTCGTGTATTGGTAAAAACCATAGCTAAATTATTGGCATCGCAATATGCAATGGATAGTTTGTCTTTTATAGAGCCTCCTGGTTGGATAATTGCGTGTACTCCTGCATTATCGGCAATTTCTACACAGTCAGGAAATGGAAAAAAAGCATCACTTGCCATAACTGCATTTTTTAAATCAAAATTAAAATGTTTTGCTTTTGCAATGGCTTGATTCAATGCATCTACTCTAGATGTTTGTCCTGTGCCACTTGCACATAATTGTTTGTTTTTTACTAAAACAATAGTATTTGATTTGGTGTTTTTACAAATTTTAGAAGCAAAAAGTAAATCCTCTATTTCCGAATCGCTTGGTGTACTATTGGTAACAGTTGTTAGATTTTTTTTGCAATCTGTAATAAAGTCTTTTTCTTGAACTAAATAACCGTTTAAACAAGTTCGGATAATTTGATTTTTTTGGTCTGTTTGTTTTTGTTGTAAAATAATTCTATTCTTTTTCTCTTTTAGTATTTCTAATGCTTTTTCAGAATAGGATGGTGCGATAACTACTTCGCAAAATAATTTATGTATTTCGGTAGCTGTTTTTTCGTCAACAGTAGTGTTTGCAATTAAAATTCCACCAAAAGCCGATGTTGGATCGCCAGCAAGTGCATCAATATACGCTTGATAAATAGTGTCTCTTTGGGCAACACCACAGGCATTATTGTGTTTTAAAATGGCAAAAGTTGGTTTTTCATTTTCAAATTCTTGTATTAAGGTTACTGCTGCATCAACATCTAACAAATTGTTATATGACAATTCTTTACCGTTTAATTTGATGAAAATTTCCTCTAAATCACCAAAGAAAAAACCTTTTTGATGTGGATTTTCTCCATATCGTAAAGTTTGATGCTTTTGTTCACTAATTTTTAGATTGTTTTGGTTAAAATCTTGATTGAAATAGGTGAAAATTGCCGTGTCGTAATTTGATGAAATATGAAATGATTGTAAGGCAAAATATTTTCTATCTAAAAGGGTTGTTTTTCCTTTTTTAGAATCTAATAATTTTTCTAATTGACTATATTGATCTCTTGAAGAAATACAAATTACATCTTTAAAATTTTTTGCAGCAGCTCGAATTAATGAAATACCTCCAATATCAATTTTTTCAATAATTTCTTGTTCGGAGTTGGCATTTTTTACGGTTTCTTCAAAAGGATATAAATCTACGATTACCAAGTCAATTTTAGGTATTTCGTAGGATTTGAGTTCTTTATTGTCAGTTTCGTTATTTCGTCTAGCAAGTATTCCTCCAAATACTTTTGGGTGTAATGTTTTTACTCTCCCTCCTAAAATGGAAGGGTATTCGGTAATATTTTCAACAGGAATTACAGGGATATCTAGTTCTTTTAAAAATTTCTCCGTTCCTCCAGTTGAATAAATAGTGATACCTAAATTATGTAATTTTTTTGCTATAGGTTTTAGCCCTTCTTTATAATATACCGAAATTAAAGCTGATTGAATTGATTTTTCCATTTTGTGAAGTGTTGTGTTGTTTGTGCAAAATTACAATATCTATAAACTTTGCATATTTTTTAATGTTACTAAAATGTAAAGTTTTATACATAAAAAAAGCATCTAATTTATTAGATGCTTTGTCATTTGTACGCGAATAATATCGTTTTTGAAGTGAAAATTAGTTCACTTTTAAGTAACTTGTAATGTTTATTTTTACTTCATTCCAAGTTTTACTGATGCCATCTGCTCCTTTATGTTTGTCAAAACATACTTTATTTAAGGCATCAATTGCTAGTTTTGCTTGCCAGTTTTCTAAGTCAATTGTTGCTTCAATTTGTGCTAACTGACCTGAAACAGTATATGAAATAGGGAAATTTTTAGAAATTCCATTCATTTTTAAGCTTACATTTCCTTTGCCATTTTTTTCTAAATTAATTTTTCCTGTTAAGTTTTTAGTATCTTTCATTGAACCAAAAAAGCTATTAATTAATTTAGCATCTCTACCTTCATTTTTTGAATCAATGCTGTTTACAGGAATGCTAAATTCTAAGCCATCAAGTGCATCATTAGCATTGGTAGCTTTTTTCGTATTTGTAATATTTACAGTTTTGAAAACGCCAGAAACAGGGATTTTTTCGGTAGTTTTAAAGGCAGTCCATTTTATAGTTGTTGCTTTTGGTTCGATGCTATATTTGATTTCAGGTGTTTTTTCTTTTTGTTTACAAGAAAGTACTGTAATTGTGATAATAGATAAGATTACTGCTAATTTTTTCATGATATTTATAATTTAATATTGTTATGTTTTTCGACAAGTTCTATGTATTTTTGTTTTGCTTCCTCTTTAGTTACACTGCTAAATTGAAATAAAGCGTTTAATTTAAATCCATTACGGATTGCATCATCACCAGAAGGCATGTACATGCCAGAATTATTAGTTGCAATTTTAAAATAAGCATAAAAATGTAGCATTACATCTGGCGGTAATTTTTTTGTCATTGCCGAAGCAATTTCAAAAGCTTTTTTAAATTTAGAATCTAATGTATCCATTTTGTTATTATTCAATTTGTGCAATTATGTTTTCACCACCTTTTACAACATCGTTTAACTTTACTGTGACTTTCATATCTAGAGGAATAAATATATCTACTCTAGAGCCAAACTTAATAAAACCAGCATCGCTTCCTTGTACGGTTTTGTCATTTACTTTTGCGTAATTTACAATTCTACGTGCTAAAGCTCCTGCAATTTGTCGGTATAAAATTTCACCAACCGTATTGTTTTCTACAACAATGGTGGTTCTTTCGTTGTCAGTAGATGCTTTAGGATGCCATGCAACAAGGTATTTTCCTGGATGATATTTGCTGTATTTTACAATTCCGCTTATAGGATATCTTGTAACGTGTACGTTAAAAGGCGACATGAAAATAGATATTTGTCTTCTTTTGCCTTTAAAATATTCTGGTTCTTCTACCTCTTCGATAACAACTACTTTTCCATCTACAGGTGCTATTATTTGTTTTTCGTTTTGTTTGGTATTTCGTTTTGGATTTCTAAAAAATTGTAAAACGATTAGTAATAAGATTAATAATAGTATCATTATTAATTTGTTTAGCCAAACCGTTTCGATAAATTTATCGCTAAGTAAAATTCCTGCAACGGTTATTGCTGAGGTAATAAATATAATGGTTTGTCCTTCTTTGTGAAACATATTATGAAATTAAAAGTATGTATATAAATATAAATGGAATTGCAAATATAAAACTATCTAGTCTATCTAAAAATCCACCATGACCAGGAATTAAATTACTGCTATCTTTTAGGTTCGCTTCTCGTTTAAACATCGATTCGATTAAATCGCCAATTGTGCCGAAAACGCTTACAATTACGGCGATAATCAGCCAATTAAAAAAAGATAGTTTAGTAAAATAAATAGCTAAAATATAACTAAAAATCATACTAAAAATGGCACCTCCAATAAAACCTTCAATAGTTTTTTTTGGTGAAATGCGTTCGAATAATTTGGTTTTACCTATTTTTCGTCCTACCAAATACGCAAAAGTGTCGTTTGTCCATATTAATATAAAAATTCCTAAAACAATTTTTCCGTTAAATGGCGAAGTAGTATTTATTTCTGCAACTTGTAGTAGTAATGTAAATGGTATTATTATATAAACGAATAGTAGTATTGTATCACTTAGTTCTTTTCGTATGTTCTTTTTTGAAAAAAGAGTTGTAATAAACGGAATAAATAGTAGAAATATAGATAAGGCAAAGAGAATTCTTTTTAAACTTATAAAATCTACATTTGTTGTATTTGAAATAGAGGAGAAGTAATAGGTTACAATTCCTAAAATATAGGGTAAATTACTTTTAATTTTTTTTAATTTTTTGAATTCGTAAATACAAAACAGTAAAAAGCCTAAAAATATAAAAAAGAATATTTTAGCGTTGACCATTGTGGCAAATACAATAATGGCAACATATAAAATTCCGAAAATTAGTCGTTTGGTAAAATTATTCATTGTTTATAAATCTTCTAATAATAAAAGATATAATTTTTTAGTGTTTAGGTTTCCGTAATCCATCAAATTGTCTAATTTTTTGGTAGTATCGTAGTGTTTTACAGCACTGATGTTTGATGGTTTTTCCTTTTTATATTTGGAATTAATACTGGTTAAGACATCTTTTTTTTCTTTTAAAATTTGACTGGTTTTGGCAAATACAATAAAATTTTCAGGTAATTCGTTTAGTTTTATTTCCTTTATTTGATTGGAGGAAAACAAGATACTACCATCTTCGGCAACTAATTGTTCGCAATTGGTAAAAAAAGCTTTTGTTTTATCGATTTTATTACTGCTATTTATATTTAAAATAAAGGCTAATTTATCTAAGTCATCATTAAAGCAGACTAGACTATTCCAATTATTTTCTATTAAAATGTTTTTTAGATTTTCATTTATTTCCTCTTGCGTGGTACAGTATAAAAATTTTCCTTTTTTATTAGTGAAATTATGAGCAAAAAGTTCATCTAAGGGCAAATTTAGGTTGGATTCAAATTTATTTGAATCCTCTTCTTTTGGTTTACTGCCTGTCGAAAATATTTTTTTAAAAAAATTCATAGTTTAAAAATCGGACAAATATACGTAAAAATACAAACTTATTAAGAGGTATTATAGAATCAAATAAGGCTTCGTGTAGCGAAGCCTTATTTTTATTGGTATAGAATTTACTCCTCTTCTTTAGAAGGTGTAATATTAGAAATACTTCCTTTTGGTTTTGTAGCAATTGGTGATTTAACAAATGGTCTTTCACCAAAAATACGAATTAAATCATCGCCAAAAATTACTTCTTTTTCGAGTAATAATTCTGCTAATTCGGTAAGTTTATCTTTGTTTTCTGTTAGTACTTGAATCGCTCTTTTGTATTGGTTTTCAATTAATTCAGATATTTCATCATCAATAACTTGAGCCGTTTTTTCAGAGTACGGTTTTGTAAAGCCATATTCGTTTTGACCACTAGAATCGTAATAGCTAATATTTCCTATTTTGTCGCTTAATCCGTAAACGGTAACCATAGCTTTTGCTTGTTTGGTTACTTTTTCTAAATCGCTTAATGCACCTGTTGAAATAATATTAAAAATTACTTTTTCAGCAGCTCTACCACCAAGTGTAGCACACATTTCGTCTAGCATTTGTTGTTTTTCTACAAGCATGCGTTCTTCTGGTAAATACCAAGCAGCACCTAAAGATTGTCCTCTTGGTACGATGGTAACTTTTACTAGTGGAGCAGCGTGTTCTAGCATCCAGCTAACCGTTGCGTGTCCTGCTTCATGAAAAGCAACTGTACGTCTTTCTTTAACGGTAATTAATTTATTTTTCTTTTCTAAACCACCAACAATTCTATCGGTAGCGTCTAAAAAGTCTTGATGATGTACTGTTTTTCTGTTTTTTCTCGCAGCCATAAGAGCAGCTTCGTTACATAAATTGGCAATATCTGCTCCTGAAAAGCCAGGTGTTTGCTTTGCTAAGAACTCTAATTTAACATCGTTGTTTAATTTTAAAGGTTTGATGTGTACTGCAAAAATTTCTTTACGTTCGTTTAGGTCAGGTAAATCTACAAAAATTTGTCTGTCAAAACGACCAGCACGCATAAGTGCTTTGTCTAAAACATCAGCACGATTGGTTGCTGCAATAACGATTACGTTAGTGTCTGAACCAAAACCATCCATTTCAGTTAAAAGTTGATTTAAAGTGTTTTCTCTCTCATCATTTCCGCCAGTCATGTTATTTTTACCTCTTGCTCTACCAATAGCATCAATTTCATCTATAAAAATGATACTTGGTGATTTTAATTTCGCTTGTTTGAATAAATCTCGTACACGAGAAGCACCAACACCAACAAACATTTCAACAAAATCCGATCCTGATAAAGAGAAAAACGGCACATTTGCTTCGCCAGCAACAGCTTTTGCTAGTAATGTTTTTCCAGTTCCAGGAGGTCCAACTAGCAAAGCTCCTTTTGGTATTTTACCACCAAGTTTGGTATATTTGTCTGGTTTTTTTAAGAAATCTACAATTTCTTGTACTTCTTCTTTTGCTCCTTCTAATCCTGCAACATCTTTAAAAGTAATTTTTACTTTTTGATTTTTTTGATCGAATAATTTAGCTCTTGATTTACCAATATTAAAAATTTGTCCTGGCCCACTACCTCCAGTAGCTCCTCCAGACATTTTTCGCATAAAAAATAGCCAAACTGCAATTAAAATGATAAAAGGTAAAAAACTCATTAGCATTTCTCCTGTAGAATTGTCGTATACTTCGTTATCAAAAACTAAATCTAAATTATACTTTTGAATGTTATTATCTATGTAATTTTCAAAATTTTGAAATTCACCATATGTAATGATAAAATTTGGTTGCTTTCCGTTTTTAAGAAAACTCTGTGTTTTAAAGTATTTTTTATATTCTTCTTTTTCTTTGGCTTCTTTTTTTAAAAAAACTTGGGCAGTTCCTAAATTTTTTATTGTTACGATTTTTTTAATATCGTTTTTTGGTAAAATTTCTTTAAATTGTGAGTAAGTAACTTTTTCTCGTTCCTCTCCATTATTCATTACAAGATAAATGAATATAGCCGAAAATGCAGCAACGTATAACCAAGAAATATTAAATTTAAATTTAATTTCTTTTAGTTCGTTTTTTTTATTGTTAGGTTTGTTTTTATCTTTATTCATACGTTATTTATTAATACGTGCTTTTTATATTTGTGATTTTTGCATCACCCCAAAGTCCTTCGATGTCGTAAAATTCTCTTGTTGATTTTTGAAATATATGTACAACGACATTTACATAATCCATTAAAACCCATTCTGCAGTCATTTCACCTTCGATATGCCATGGTTTTTCTTGTGCATTTTTACCGACAATTTTTTGAATAGAGCCAGATATAGCATTTACTTGTGTGTTGGAATTTCCGTCGCAAATTATAAAATAATCACAAACAGTGTTTTCAATTTCTCTTAAATCTAATATGGTAATATTTTCGCCTTTTACCGTTTCAATTCCGTTAATTATTTCGGTTATTAATTGGTCGGTACTTATTTTATTTTCAGTCATTCAAAAATTTTGGTATTAAATGCAAATGTATTAATTTTATCGCTTATACTACTAACATCTTTATGAAAATAATCAAACTTAATGCCGTTAATTCTACAAATGATTTTTTAAAAGAATTAGCATTAAACCAATCGCTTGAAAATTTTACCGTTGTACAAGCAAATTACCAAACTAAAGGTAGAGGTCAAAGACATAATAAATGGCATTCTAAAGATGGTAAAAATTTGTTATTTAGTGTGTTAGTTAAACATAAAGATTTACATGTTTCAAATGGTTTTGTGTTAAATATGGTAGCGTCATTAGCTATTTTTTCGGTATTAAATACAATTTTATCTGATATTAAAATAAAATGGGCAAATGACATAATGGCATCTAATGAAAAAATAGCAGGTATTTTGGTGGAAAACCGTATTCAAAAAAATAAAATTGTACAAAGTGTGTTTGGTTTTGGAATTAATGTAAATCAAACGGTTTTTTCCGAGTATTTATCAAAGGTTACTTCTTTAAAATTAAAAACCAATAAAAGCTATGATTTAGATGTTTTACTTTCTAATTTTTTGAAAGTGCTAAAAGAGGA
>CAMZLT010000252.1 GCA_947311745.1 uncultured Flavobacteriaceae bacterium
ATTATTGGCTATTTCTCCCCAAAATTTTTCAGGATTTTCAATAGATTTTTTATAGTAATCGTGGTATTGTTTTTCTGATTTTATTTTTAATTCCATATTTTAAAGTTTAGTTGTTTAATGCTTTGTTTTCTTCTTCGGTTAATAATCTTGAATGAATGATAAATCGCAACCCTAAAGGTATCTCTAAGGAAAAGCTAGAGCCTCGACCTTCGGTAATATCAACGGTAAGAAAGGTGTGTTTCCAGTATTCAAACTGTTCTTCGTTCATGTAATAGTTTACGTATTCGAGTTGTCCTAATAGAATATCGCTATCGTCTAAATACATATCCTCTTTTTCAAAAATCATAGGAGCAGAGCCATCACAACAACCACCACTTTGGTGAAAAATTAATTCACCGTGTTTTTCTTTGAGTTGTTGTACGATTTTTGCTGCTTGTTCGGTAATTGCTACTCGTTTAAATTCCATTTAAAAAAAATATTGGTAAATATAAAAAATATAATTTGAAAAGTATAAAGTCATAGTTTCAAATTAAAACTATGACTTTATAAAAATGCTTGATGCTTATTTTAAAAGAATCCTAATTTATTTTTGTCATAAGAAATTAGCATATTTTTATTTTGGCGATAGTGGTTCATCATCATTAAATGTGTTTCTCTACCAAAACCAGATTTTTTATAACCTCCAAATGGAGCATGAGCAGGATATGCATGATAGCAATTTACCCAAACTCTACCAGCTTTTATTGCTCTAGGGATTTGGTATAATTGGTGTGCATCTCTTGTCCAAACACCGGCACCTAATCCGTAAAGTGTATCGTTTGCAATTTCAATTGCTTCAGCTTCATCTTTAAATTTGGTAACAGCTAATACTGGTCCGAAAATTTCTTCTTGAAACACACGCATTTTATTATGACCTTCTAATATAGTTGGTTCTATATAGTATCCATTAGCAAATTCACCTTCTAATTTACAGGCATTTCCTCCAGTTAAAACTTTTGCACCTTCTTCTTTACCAATATTAATGTATGATAGTATTTTTTCGAATTGGTCGTTTGATGCTTGTGCACCCATCATAGTGTTTACATCATATGGATTTGCCTGTACAATTGCTTTTGTTCTTGCAATAACTTTTTCCATAAAGGCATCGTAAATATCTTCTTGTACTAATAAACGAGAAGGACAAGTACATACTTCACCTTGGTTAAAAGCGAATAAAACTGCTCCTTCGATAGCTTTATCTAAGAAAGCATCATCTTCATCCATAACGGAATTAAAGAAAATATTTGGTGATTTACCACCTAATTCCATAGTTACAGGATTAAGGTTTTTTGATGCGTATTGCATAATTAATTGCCCTGTTGTGGTTTCTCCAGTAAAGGCAACTTTGTCCACACCAGAATGCGACGCTAAAGGTTTACCTGCTTCAGGACCAAATCCGTGAATAATGTTTACAACACCAGGAGGAAAAACATCGGCTATTTTTTCCATTAATAAAGTTGCAGAAGATGGCGTTTGTTCTGCTGGTTTTAAAATCACACAGTTTCCTGCTGCTAAAGCTGGAGGTACTTTCCAAGAAAGCATTAGTAATGGGAAATTCCATGGAATAATTTGTGCAACAACACCTAAAGGTTCTTTAATATTCATAGAAAGCGTGTTTTGGTCAAGCTCTGTTGCAGTACCTTCTTCTGCACGAATAACTGAAGCAAAATAACGCCAATGATCTACTGATAAAGGTACATCTGCATTTATGGTTTCGCGAATTGCTTTACCGTTATCACAGGTTTCTACAAGAGCAAATTCCTCTAAATGTTGTTCAATAATATCGGCAACTTTATTTAATAAGTTTGCTCGTTCTGCTGCGGAAGTATTTCCCCAAGCTTCTTTGGCTGCATTTGCTGCTTCTACAGCATTATTTACATCCTCTTTTTTAGATCTTGGATATTTTGCAATTAAAGAATTGTCTATTGGTGATTTGTTTTCAAAATATTCACCATCTACAGGATCGACAAATTTACCATTGATGAAATTCCCATACTTTTCTTTAAAATTAGGTTTTTTGTAACTCATATGTATATAATGTTAAGGTTAATAATCCGTTTTGAAAATTTTCAGTTTTATAAAAAAGACCAATAAGAGTATTATTGATCTTTTTTGAACTAATCCAACCCCTCAATATGAATTAGCTGTATAATGAAAAAGAAAATTATGCTACAAATGTATAATAATCAAATAATTAAAAATTGAACATATCTATTAAATACTAATACATTTCTATCAAAATTAAAAAATGTATTTTTTTTTTAGTATTATTGTTACATGAAAAAAGGATTCTTAAGTAACCACAGGCAAAATAGAAAATTAGTTTCTTTAGTAGAAAACAGAACTATTTATAGTTCAGAATATTCTGAATTGAATATATTCGAAACGCATAAAGTTGCAGAAAAAGTGCAACTGAACTTTGATTTTCCTATTATAGCAAGTATGTTAACAGGTAAAAAAATAATGCATTTAGAAAATATGCCTTCCTTTGAATTTTTACCAGGTGAATCGGTGGTTGTACCTTCAAAAAAAGATTTAATTATTGATTTTCCTATTGCAAATCTAGAAAACCCTACACAGTGTCTTGCTTTAGCTATTGATCCAGAAAAAATTAAAGAAATTGTATATAAATTTAACGAAGAGGTTATACTTGATAGAACCGATTCTGATTGGTCTTTAGATGATGCCTCTTCACATTTAACCAATCAGCCAGAAGTAAATCATTTAATTAACAGATTAACTACTACCTTTGTTAATGATGCTAAATCAAAAGATGTAATTTTAGATTTAATGATTCAAGAATTAATCGTGCGATTGTTGCAAACTAAGGCAAAACAAACCTTATTGTGTAAGGATATTTTTACAGATACCCGTATTGGAAGTGTATTAAAATATATTAAAGATAATTTAACAGAAAAAGATATTACGGTAGATACACTTGCCGAAAAAGCACATATGAGTTCTTCACATTTTTTTAAACAATTTAAAAACACCTTAGGTGTATCACCAATTGATTTTGTAAATTCAGAACGAATTAAATTCGCAAAAAAATTAATGTCAAATAATCCTAAAGAGCGAATTTCGGATATTGCATTCAAATCAGGATTTAATAATGTTAGTTATTTTAACAGACAATTTAAAAATCACGAATTGATTATTCCTAGTCAATATAAAAAGATAATTAATCAAACGAAATAGCATATATTTGCCGAAATTATTTTTAAAATGCCTTCGGAATTGTTACAAATGTTTTTAGATAATTGGCTACTTTTAGTGGCTTTTTTCTTTGTGGCAATATTGTATTCTTCTGTTGGTTTTGGTGGAGGTTCTAGTTATTCAGCATTATTATCTTTAACAGGACTGCCTTTTGTACAATTTAGAGGAATCTCCTTATTATGTAATATCGTTGTAGTTTCTGAAGGAACTTACTTTTTTAATAAAAACAATTTATATAATTGGAAAAAAGTATTGCCTTTGGTGTTTTTTAGTGTTCCTTTTGCCTTTTTAGGAGGGGTTTTAAAAATAGAACAACATTTTTTTTATGTATTATTAGCAACTTCACTAATTGTCTCTGGAGTTTTAATGCTTTTGCCACAGCAAAATGATTTGAGTTTAGTAAGAGTTAAAAAATTTCGTTTTATACATAATGCGATAATAGGAGGGAGTATTGGCTTTTTATCTGGTGTTGTAGGAATTGGAGGAGGTGTTTTTTTGGCACCATTATTATATATTGCAAAATGGGATATTCCAAAACGAATTGCAGCAACTTCTAGTTTTTTTATTTTGGTGAATTCCATTTCAGGATTTTTAGGGCAACTTCAAAATCCAAATTTCTCTATTAATTGGTATTTGACAGTTTTATTGTTAATTGCTGTATTTTTAGGAGGCCAACTAGGAGCAAAGTTAAGTATTCAAAAATTAAGTTCTAAATCAATTAAATTTATAACAGCAATATTAATTGTATTTATAGGTTTTAAATTATTATATCATAACATACTATAAATATGAAAAATATCTTACGGTTTTACAAATATTACTTTAATGTTTTAGCATTTTTTTGTCCAAAATGTGCAGGAAGAAGTGCTATAAAATTTTTTCAGAAAGTACGTCTAAAAAGTACTAAGCGAAAAGAACAAGAGTTTTACGATAAGGTAAATAAAGTAAATGTTTTACATTCTGTAGGTGTTTTGGATGTTTATGAATTAGGAAACCCTAAAGGGAAACTTGTTTTTTTATTACACGGTTGGGATAGTAATGCAGGAAGTTTAGGGGAACTTATAGATGCTTTAATAGAAAAAAATACGTATCGTATTATTACTTTTGATTTACCAGCACATCATAAATCTAAAGAAAAGTATACAAATATTTTTGTTTGTAAAAATGCTTTTATATCCTTGTTGAATTATGTAAAACCACAAGAATCATTTTCGATAATTTCACATTCTTTTGGTTCGGCAATTACGGCTTTTGCTCTAGCAGAAACAAATTATAAAGCCGATAAAATAGTATTTTTAAGTGCAAATAATGTCATTGAAGAGGTTTTTAGATTTTTTCAGCGATTTGTTGGATTTAACGAAACAGTTTATAAAAATGTAAAATACCATGCAAATAATATTATTGGAGAACCGTTAGAAAATATGATTGTTAGCGATCGTTTATTAAAAAGTTCGTTTAACAAATTGTTATTAATTCACGATGAGTTTGATAAAGTAATTCCGTTTAAAGATTCTGTAGCAATTCATAAAAAAACACCAAACTCTAAATTACTTGCATTTCAAAAAATAGGACATTATAGAATGTTATGGAAAAAGGAAGTGGTTTTAGAAACAATTTCTTTTTTAGAACCATAAGTTAAAGCTCATAAACTTTCCATTGATAAAATTAAATTTAAAGATAGTGCAAAAAAATAAGCATCTTTGCAAATATTATTTTTAATTTATGAAAAAAATACTCTTATTATCCGATACGCATGGATTTGTTGATGAGCAAATAATAAAATTTGTAAAACAAGCAGATGAGGTTTGGCATGCAGGAGATATTGGTGATATAAAAGTTATCGATACGATTTTAAAAATTAAACCAGTAAGGGCAGTTTACGGAAATATTGATGGAATTGAAGCACGAAAAATGTTTCCGTTAGATAATAGGTTTATTTTAGAAGGTGTAAAAGTTTGGATTACCCATATCGGAGGATATCCAAATCGTTACGATAGACGTATAAAAGACGAAATAAAAATCCATACGCCAAAATTATTTATATCAGGACACTCGCATATTTTAAAGGTAATGTACGACAAAAAACTAAACTTATTACACATGAATTCAGGTGCAGCAGGAAAACATGGTTTTCATAAAGTACGAACAATGTTGCGTTTTGAATTGGAAGCAGGAGAAATTAAAAACTTAGAAATTATTGAGTTAGGGAAAAAATAAAAAGTCGCCAATTGGCGACTTTTAAACACATAATAACTAAATTTTAGGTTTATCGTAAACGATCCACAGATTTTACAAGATCTTCATCCTTTTTAATAAATCTATTAGCAATTGCCAATAAAAGTACCGTTGCAATAGGAAGAAAAGATCCAATACCCTTCTCAGAAACCGAAGCCTCTCCAGATAAGTTTTGTGTTTGGTACACGATAAATCCTACAAGTAATAAGTTTAATAATATATTTAACCGATTTAAAACAAATTGTAATTTTCTGTTTTTAAATTGAAAAATGGTATATAAAGATAGTATTGCCGAAATAATAAAAAGAATTCCAAT
>CAMZLT010000253.1 GCA_947311745.1 uncultured Flavobacteriaceae bacterium
AAGAATTTAACCTTTCAAAATATGTAAAATTATTTCCTAAATATGTAAAGGATGAAATCCATATTTCTGTTACAAACAATTTAGAAATCAATTCTGTTGTATTTTTTGCCTTAACAGGAAAGAAAGTAAAAGAAATTCACGCAAGTTTTAATAAAATTGACCTTTCTGATTTTTCAAGTGGTTTGTATTTTGTTAAAATAAAAACGCAAAAAGGAATAATAGCAAAAAAAATAATAAAACAATAACTATACAGTATGCAACAAATTATAGATAGATTTTTTCGATACGTAAAAATAGATACGCAATCCAATCCAAATAACGAAGCAGCTTTTCCTAGTACAGAAAAACAATGGGATTTAGCAAATATCTTGGTGCAAGAACTTAAAGATATGGGAATGCAAGATGTACATATAGATAAACATGCGTATATTATGGCAACTTTACCAAGTAATTTAGATTACGATGTGCCAACTGTTGGATTTATTGCACATATGGATACTAGTCCTGATTTTACAGGAACGAATGTAAAACCGCAAATACATAAAAATTACGACGGAAAAGATATTGTTCTAAATAAAGATAAAAATATTATTCTTTCTCCAGATTATTTTGAGGATTTGCTACAATATAAAGGGCAAACCATTATTACTACTGATGGTACAACACTATTAGGAGCAGATGATAAAGCAGGAATTACCGAAATAATGTGTGCAATGCAATACCTTATTAACAATCCAGATATAAAACACGGTGCTATTCGTGTAGCATTTACACCAGATGAGGAAGTAGGTAAAGGAGCTCATAAATTTGATGTAGAAAAATTTAACGCAGATTGGGCTTATACTATAGACGGAAGTCAAGTTGGTGAGTTAGAATACGAAAATTTTAATGCCGCAGGAGCAAAAGTTACCATTACTGGTAGAAGTGTTCATCCTGGTTATGCAAAAGGAAAAATGGTAAATTCTATGTTAATTTCTTCCGAATTTATAAATGCTTTACCAGCTGACGAAACGCCACAAACCACAACGGGTTACGAAGGTTTTTTTCATGTATATGGAATGGAAGGAAATGTAGAAAAAACGGAAATTGGTCTTATAATACGCGATCACGATCGTAAAAAATTTGAAGCAAGAAAAATACAAGTACAGCAAATAGTAGACGATATTAATTTAAGATTAGGCAAGGATGCGGTCGCAGTTGAAATAAAAGATCAATACTTTAATATGCGTGAAAAGGTAGAGCCAGTAATGCATATTGTAGATATTGCTGAGGATGCTATGAAAGCACTAAATATCAAGCCTTTAATAAAAGCAATTCGTGGTGGGACAGATGGATCGCAATTATCGTATATGGGTTTACCTTGTCCAAATATTTTTGCAGGAGGACACAATTTTCACGGACGTTTTGAATACGTACCAGTAGAATCTATGGAATTAGCAATTAAAACTATTGTAAAAATAGCAGAGCTAACAGCTGAAAAGTTTAAATAAGTGTACTATGGTTGATGTTACGAAATATAAAACAGATGTTCTAGATATATGGAGTAAATACCAAAACCATGAAATTTTTTTAAATCCTGATTTTGAATATCGTAAATTTCCTCTTTTACCTGAAAAAATAAAAAAGAATAGCCTTTTATTTGTAGGGATGAATCCTTCTTTTCGTAAAGGTGTAAAAATTCTTGATAGTGAAAAAAAAGTAGGATTTTATGATATCCATAAAAATAATAATGAAAAGGAAATTTCGTATTTTATAAAAATGAGTGATGTTGCTAGATATTGTGAAGTTGAATGGACACATTTAGATTTGTTTTTTATCAGGGAGACGCAACAAAAATTAATTGAAAGTTTAACATATACTAGTATTGATTTTCTGAATGAACAATTGGCTATATCTTTTGAAATTATTGAAAAATCTAAACCAAAATTGATAATTGTTGCAAATGCATTTGCTTCTGAATTTTTTGGAAAAAAGAAAGAAAGTAAGCATAGCAAATTTGATAAAATTTGGAAAGGATTTGATTTGTATTTTGACAACAATTTATGGGGAAAGAAAACTACTTTTAATAAAAGTATCGGAACTTATGAGATTAAATTGAATAACAAATTAGTTCCGATATTATTTTCAGGAATGCTGTCAGGACAGAGAGCATTAGATATTGGCTCTTTTGAACGATTAAAGTGGCAAGCGAAAAAAATATTAAATAGGTAGTAAATTATATCATATTTATAAGGATGACTATTTCAAAAAAGAAGTGTACATCCAAACCATTTTTTCTTGTTCGCGAATGTAGTCGCTCATTAAAGCACTTGTACCTTCATCACCTAAATCTCCTGCTAAATTTAGTATTATACGTTGTTTTTTTAAGATAATTTTAAAAGTATTTAAAATTTCTTGTACACCTTTTATTCCGTTGGTAGTATCTGTAACTTCCGTAATTTTTGATGCTTTAAAATAATCGCTAAAATTGTGGTTTGGCTCATATCCCAACGTTAAGATACGCTCTGCTAAATCATCAATTTTTATGAATAAATCGTTGTACAATTCCTCAAATTTAAGATGTAATTCAAAAAAATTACTTCCTTTTATTTTCCAATGGAAACCTCTTATGTTTTGATAAAAAACGGAATAGTTCGCTAACAAATCATTTAGAGCATTTGCCAATTCGTTACTTTTTTCTTTATTTAATCCTATTTGACTTAAATCTTTCATATCGGTATGTTTTTAATGTTATTATATTTATTACCACAAAGGTATTTGAATACAATAATAAAAGTGTATAAACACAATTGATTGTTTTTATTTTTAAATAGAAATTACTTATACCAAGAAGCGTATTTAATATACGCATCAGCAATTCGTTCAATTTCTCCAGACACTAAATCAGAGCTAATATCTTTAATTTTTTTTGCTGGTATGCCTGCATAAATTGTTCCTTGTTCAACAATTGTACCTTTAGTTAAAACCGAGCCTGCTGCAATAATAGAATTTGAATGAACAATACAATCATCCATAATAATGCTTCCCATTCCTACTAAAACATTGTCTTTGATTGTACAACCATGCACGATAGCATTGTGTCCGATAGAGACATTATTACCAATATTTGTAGGTGATTTTTTATAAGTTGCATGAATACAAGCACCATCTTGTATGTTTACTTTATTTCCTATTTTAATATAATGTACATCAGCACGAACTACGGCATTATACCAAATACTACAATTGTCTCCACAAATAAAATCACCAATAATTACTGCTGTTTCTGCAATAAAACAATCTTTTCCGAATTGTGGTTTTTTACCATTTAACTCTTTTATTACCATTTAGAATTTCTTTTTATTGATACTTTTTCCTTTTTTATCCAAACTTTGTTGCAATTTGTCTTTTAAAGCTTCTACAATATTATATGCCGCAGGACATATTTCGGTGTTTTTAATGGTTAGTTCTGCTATCTGAATAAATTTTCGTCGGTTTGTATGTGGGTATTCACTACAAGCTTTTGGTCTAACATCATAAATAAAACACGTGTTATCCGAATCTAAAAAACTGCAAGGAGCTTCACGTAAAACCATAAAATCATCAGAATCTCGTTCTAAATATTGTTCAATAAATTTAATTTCTTTCATTTTTAAATGCTTAGAAATTCGTTGAATATCTTTTTCGGTAAAAATCGGACTAGTAGTTTTACAGCAATTGGCACAAGTTAGGCAATCTGTTTTTTCAAATTCTGCTTGATCAAGTTCTTGGACAATATAATCCAAGTTTTTTGGTGTTTTCTTTTTTAATAATTGAAAAAACTTTTTAGTTTCTTTTAATTTTTCTTTTGCTAATTTGGGTAGATCCTCTAGATTTGGTTTTAATTCCATTTTTAAACTTTTTACAAAGAACGTGAAAAATATTTAATAACTTATTGATACATTTAAACAATTACTAATATCATTTAATTTTGTTTTGTAATGTCGTAAAATTGGATAGAGTTATTTTTTGCAAGATTGAAATTAAAATATTTTGATGAAAATATTGTAAAAAAGAAACAGTAAAATGATTTATTATACTAAAAAATAGATGCTTTTGGTATAAAATATAAATCACGGTTGAATAGCTTGTTTGTGAAGCAGAAAGGGTCGTTTGCAAAGCAAACAACCCTTTCAAATTAACCAAACTTAATATAATCTAATCTACCCAATCTGCTACAAACAAATTGGTGTCTTTTGTGCCATGATTGTTTCTGTTTGAGGAAAAAATTAATTTTTTACCATCATACGAAAACATAGGAAATGCATCAAATACTTTATCAAAGGTAATTTGCTCTAATCCTGTACCATCAATATTTACCATATACAAATTAAAAGGAACAGATTTGTTTTTATGATTAGATGAGAAAATAACTTTTTTACCTGAAGGATGGAAAAATGGTGCCCAATTTGCTGAACCTAAATCCGTTATTTTCTTTAAATCACTACCATCGACATTACAGATGTACAATTCCATATGAGTTGGCATTACTAAATTTTCTTTTAACAAATCTTTATATTCTTTAATTTCTGCATCTGTTTTTGGACGTGAGGATCGGAAAATTAATTTTGTACCATCAGGAGAAAAGAACGCTCCACCATCATAGCCTAATTCATGAGTAATTTGCTTTACATCGCTACCATCTAATTTCATGGTATATAGTTCTAAATCACCACTTCGCATAGAAGTAAATACAATTAAATCACCTTTTGGTGAGACTGTTGGTTCTGCATCATAACCAGGACTATTAGTCAATTGCTTTAATTGATTACCTTGTAAATCTGCCGTAAAAATATCAAAATTAGGATAAATTGCCCAAACGTATTTTCCTCCATAGTCCTCTTTTTTAGGTACTGGAGGACAATTAACATCACCTAAATGTGTTGAAGAATAAACTATAGTAGAATCTCCAGGCATAAAATAGCTACATGTGGTTCTACCTTTACCTGTACTTACCATTTTCGGAATAGTTTTATCGTTTTTTAACGGTTTTTCTAAATCATAAATAAATATCTGATCACAGTTTAAATCCCAATGATTAGATGCTTGAAATACTAATTTTTTGTCATCAAAACTCCAATATGCTTCGGCATTATCACCTCCAAATGTTAATTGTTTAATGTTTTTTAGA
>CAMZLT010000254.1 GCA_947311745.1 uncultured Flavobacteriaceae bacterium
AGTTTATATCCCAATCCAATTACGTATTCTTTTCCGTCAACTTCGGTAATGGAACTATTAGCAAAGTTTAAGCCTAAGGTTCTGTCTTTTTTAATTTCGGCTTTAAAAGAGAAGGAGTTTTTCATCTTAACATCAATTTTGATAAGTGGTGAAAATTGTTCTACTAGATTAACGCCTTGGTATTGAATTTGATTTACATAATTACCAGCAATATCGGTTTGATTGATATTGTTTGCATCGTATTGTAAGTTGCTATTAAATCCTAAAACAGAATACGCAGATTGGTAGTTGTGCTCTAAGGTAATAGTTCTAAATATTTTTTTGAAAACTTTTAATTTAGATAAACCTTTGTACGAAACACGCCAATTAGGAATCGGAATATCTCTAAATGCACCAAGTTTTACTTTATCGGCACTTCTGCCAGAGTATGCTGCAAAAAATGCAGGAAGTAGTACTTCTTGATTGGTATATTCGCCTTGTGTAACATCGCCATTGCTAAATCCATTAATGTTTTGACCAGTACTATTGGCTAAACGTTGTGCAATTGTTGCACGATATTCTAAGAAATTTTGGAATAGTTCGTCTCTATTTTTAAAAGCAGTTCCAATCATAATATTACTTATAGCAAAGCTGCCAGTTTCCGATATTGGCGAACTAAAAGGATCGTTTATAATATTTTCGTTTATATCGGTAATAACATCTAGTTGTTGCGATAAATTTCTTGTTTTGGTTTTTGTTGCTAAGAGGTCAATTTTAAAGTTTTTTGCAGGTTTTACATCCATGTTTACTTTTAAATCCTCAAAGTGTGTATTGCTATACATTTTATTATAAAAAGGATCGCCATTTAATCTAGTAACCAACCAATTGGAATTAAGAGCAGTATTTAAAATATTTTGTTGGCTTCCAAAAACAAATCCTAAAGTAGGAGCAAAACTTCCTGAATAATTATCTCTACCTAAAAATCCTGCTTGTGGGATGAATCCTGGTAACAATGTACCATTATTTTCAGTATAACTAACTCTAATTTTTTTAATAGAAGTTAATACATCAACAGCACTTAAAATTACTTTTTTACCGAAAGGTAATTTTTTTCTGTTAAAACGCGTATTTCTTTTTCCTCTACTAGCAAATTTTCCTTTTTTATTTGTTTTTTTAGGTTCGTTTTTATCTTTTTTTGTTTTGCCTTTTTTGCCTTTTTTTACTTTTGCTTTTTTTCGTTTATTTTTTGCCGTACCTTTAAACAATTTAGTAACGCCAATTTTTTTATAAAATTTATTCAGATTTATATCGGAACTTAGATTATGTGTGTTAGCATTTTGTATGGTGTTTCCTACTAGTTGTAAATTTTCTGGTGCGGTTCCTTGCCAATTAAAGTTTGCGGTATAATTGTAGTTTGCTGTTATAAAATCAAAAAGCGGAATTTTATTAATCGGAATTTTATAGGTTACATCTAATGTTTGGTTATACTGTTTTGCTCTACCAAGAGTGAAAAATTTATCAAATATTTGAGCATTTACATAATCGCCATTAGTATCTCTGTCAAATTCGTCGTTAATATAAGAGTTTGCAGCTCTAAAATTAAATTGAATAGATTTTGTTAAGTCATACGCTATATTATAATCCCAATCAAAGGCGTAATTTCTACGTTCTAAAACAGGTAATTCAGGAAAATTAGGAATATCAATTAACGGTCTGGATAATTGTTCGTTATAGCTACGTACGATATTTGAATTTACCGATATGGTTTTAGGTAAATAATTAATATTTAAACCTTTAATGAGTTTTGCATATTTTCCTTTACCTAAAAATTTTACTTTTTTGAATGGTTCAAGTGGTTTTGATTTAAAGCTATAATTATAACTTGCCGATGCTCTTACGTTTTTATCTATAGCTCTTTCAATATTATAGTCTTTATGGAAAACATCGCTATAAGCAAAGGAAACAGATACGTTTTCAATATCGTATAATCGTTGTTTTTTCTTAAGGTTCGTTCGTTCTTTACGAACGTTCATTAAACTAATACTTCTACGTTTGGTATAATCAGTAGAGTTGTTTCTGTTAGGACTGTTTTGATCGTTGGTATTTTCAAAAAGTACATCTTGGTATTGCGGATCGTATTTTGGGTCTTTAAACTCTTCGGCAATACTAACATTTAGCGGTAATTTTAGTCCGACTTTTTTTGGCAGTAGTTGTCCTAAATTAATATTCGATACAATATCGTATTGTTTGGTGTTGTCTTGGCTACGTTCGTTAACACGTTGATCAATAGAACCGAAACCTCTAGTTGACATACTTCCATTAGCAGCAATATCTGCAAAATCAGCAAGATTAACATTTGTGTTTACAACGGCAGACCAACCACCTTCGTTGTCAAAATCTACTACACGCATTTCGTTAAACCATACTTCAAAACTTTTAGGTGTTGCACTGATGTTTTTCACACCAAGCATCATAGTTTCTATTTTTGATAGGCTAGGATTTCCTTTTACGTATAGCTTATAGCCATCAAATTGTTTTCCTCCAACAGGGAATAAAATGTTAGGAGCTCCTGCATTTTCAAAACGTTCTAATCGAAGTTTTCCGAATTCCTCTAACGCAGCATTTATATCATTTTTCCAAATATCCTCGGCACTTCTTGCTGTTAAATCTGAAATTAATATAGGCATTTCAATTTCGTAGTAATTATCGGTTAAATCGCTACCTAAACGGATAATTGCAGCAATTTCACTATCTTGTACTAAATCCGAACTAGAAGTACTTTCTGCATGAATAAACATTCTAAAACGTTTAAACATTCGTATATCAAAAGTGGTGTTTTTATAGACAGCTCTAGATTGATTAGCAGGTAATGCTTTTACTTTAACGCTTAACGATTGTTCGTTTTGTTGTTGTATAGATGTGCTACCTTGTAGGCGTTCTCGCACAACTCCTGGAGGTAATACATACGGAATTGGGATGCGGTTTTCGTTTTCTTGTATGTTTACTGTACCAACTTCAAAATTTGCATTTTCGCTAGGTGTTAAATCTATTTGAGGATTTGGTACTGGTTCTTCTAATGTTTTGGTAAATCTACGCCAATTACCTCTAACTAATTCTAATTTTCCAAAACGTAAAACAATAGGTTTTTTAAATTTAGTCATAAAAATACGCATAAATCTAATGGAGTTAAAATCGGAAATTCCTCCAATAGATTCTCCTGCTGTTTGTACAGGAATTCGGTATTGATACCAATGTGTTGTTTGTGATGAGCCGTTTGGTAAGGTTACGGTTGTTTCTTTAGAATCTACAATATAATTCTGTCCTACGGAAAATGCACTTGGCGAAATAGGTACTTTATATTGGTAGTATGCTTCGGCAGAACTTAGGGTTTGGTCTCTATTTAAATCCTCCGTATCTGGATAGTTTGTTGCTGCTGTTGGATAACTTTCAGGAGAATTATTTATGGTTGTAGAATTTCCATCTGTATTGTTGTATTTTTTGTATCGTTTTAAAACGGAAGCATTTTCGTTGTCATAAATACCTCGTCTAAAATACATATAATTGTCTGAGGATGGATCTTGTTCTGCTAAAGTTCTAGCATTTCCGCTTAAAGCGTTAAGGAAATTTTGGTATTTTGTAAGTTCTTGGCTATCTTTTAATCCGTCTAGTCCAACATCTTGATTTGGTCTTTTGTTATCGTCTTCTGGAAATGCATTTATTAAGGCTTGAATCGTTGGTACATACGAATAATCGGTTTCGGTAACATTTTGTCCTGCTCCAACAACTGGATTTACAGCACCATCTTCAGGCAAACCGTTTTCAAACATCTTTAAATCATCGTGTAAAACATCTTCTGAAATATTACCTAGATTAAAATACAATTCACCTTCTAAGTCTGCAGGATTAATAGGTAATGTAGCACCTTCTTGCTCGGTAATGGAATAATTTTCAAACGGATCCATAATCCAAAATTGAATATATTCTACATTTGCTTGTTGAAAATTTGTAGTAGTTAATGCACGTGTAATTCCTGCCCAACGGTTTTGTGGATCGGTAAATTTACCTGTGTTTGGATCTATATTATTTACATCGTAATTATTAGAACCCCTTTCTTCTGGAAAATAAGCTAAATCAAATGTGTTTACGATATTGGTTTGTGTAATGTCTAAATCTAAATTCGGAAATAATTCTTCAAAGCCAATACGTCTAACTTCAGCTCTTGACAATTCGTCGTCATCGATATTTCCTGGTCGTAGTGTAGAACCGTAAAATAAACGATCAATACTATACCAAGCTAATCTAGATCGTTTGTTACCAAAACGTAAATTACTGGTTTCAGTTGGGTCGATAAAATTTAAGCTAGGATCGGTTTGTCCTAATGGTACACTTGCCATTTTCCATTGGTTTGGCGAGTCTATATTTAACGGAATTTGTGTGCCTTCAAAATCGTCTAAGTACGAAGCAGCTTCACCGTTTAATTCGATGGATTTTGGTGAGTTTGGTAATAGATACGCAGCTTCTGCTCGTATGGAAAAATTAGAAGGAGCATCGGTATCAATATTTGGTAAATAGTTTACTAATTTTGTTAGTTTTGGTACTTCAGATTGGTAAGTTAAGTTAAACCCAATAATGGAGTTGTTTACAGGTTCGCTACCAAATTGTGCTTTTTGTGTAAAGGGTCTTTCTCGTAAGTTTAAAAAAGTACCTCCAAGAGCAAACTTATCGGAAAATTTATGTTGTACATCAATTCCCATAAAACGTCTGTTTTGACTAGAAAAAGCATTGTTTGTTTCTACTGAAACTTGTACAGGTGCATTAGATGCAATTATCGAAGGGTTTATAATTTGCACATTTCCAATTTGATAATCTACCACATAATCTACACCTTCTACTAAGGTACGACCACCAGTAGTTACCACCACAGAACCTCTTGGTACATTGAAAGCTCCTAGCGGAATTCCGTTTGTGCCTTCGGATTTATAATATCCTTTTAAAACGTATCGATCTTTGTTTTGATAATTATTTTGTGCTTCGGATTGGGTTTGTGAGTATAATTCGTTAAAGATAAAGCTATCGTCATTTGCATCAGTTAAGATGGTGCTTAAATGGTTCCCGAAGGGTTCAATTTCAGGAAAAATAATTAAGCCTTTTTGTGAATCGACGGTAATTCCTTCTACATAATCAAAAAAACCGTCTCCATCTGGTTCGTTGTTTTGTGCTTGACCAAGTCTGTCAATTCGTAATAAATTTAATAAGGATTTGTTAGAAATATTAGGAGTTTGAGCATTTTGCAACATATTTATTGGCACACCTGTATTTGGATCATTATACATAATTTCCATACGGAAACCATCCGAGTTTAGTTGGTACGAACGTAGGTCGTATATGTTTTTCATCATCAAATCCCAAACAGGAACTTGTGTATTGATAATTTCTGGTCTTAATAATTTTACTACTAAATTACTTGGTGATTCGATACCATTTCCTGTAAGTTCACCAACTTGAAATGTCTTGATTTCGCCAGTTGCAGCATCTAATTCTGTATATTCAAAAGCTACGGCTAGAATTTCACTTTCGGCTAGTGTACGATTTAAAGAAATATATCCTAAAGTTGGATGTAAAGAAAAATCCGTTCCAACATTTAATTTTTGTGCGTTTACTAAAAGGGAGTAATCCGTACCTTGAATAAAACCAGGTAAGGCACTTGAAACTGTTGCAATTTCACGTATTGGATCGTTTTCGGTAAGATGATTTAATAGTGTATTTGCTTCGTTTGATGGATTGTGTGCAGTTAGTGGTAAAACACCTACGTTTGCAATTTGTGTTGGATTTCCTTCTGCTAAATCTGCTAAGGCAACGATGGTTCTAACATTTTCAGTCTGGTTATTTCGATTGGTAATCCAAACTTCTATCCTTGTAATGTTTATTGAACTATTTATTAACGGAAAATTAATTAAGGCATTGTTAAAATTATCTCTAAATTTTTGTGCTAAAAAGAAGTGTCTGTCTTTGTCGTATTCGCTTGTTTTTAATTCAAATTCTTGTACAGTTGCACCTCCTTGTGCTGCTACACTTCGGGTTTGCGATTGTTGTTTTGCAAAAACCGATGTTATTTCGGTAGCTCCGAATTGCAATTTTGTTTTAAATCCAAATAGGTTTTGTGCACCTTTAATTAAGGAACTTTGCAAGGGCATACTAACGTTACCTACTTCAATTTTTTGAATAATATCGTCTTCAGTTGGAGCGTATTCTAACTTAATTAAATTTTGAAAATCAAAAGTGGATTGTGTATCGTAATTAATGTTTACATTTACTCTTGTACCAACTTTAGCATTAATACTAGCACTAATTTGTTGGTCAAAATCAAAAGTAAAACTTCTACGATTACGTTCGGAAACTTGTGGGTTTTCAGTTTTTTGGTATAAAATCCCCATAGAAACTACTACGTTTCCTTGTAAATTTACTTTAATTTCATTGCTACCAAAAATGGATTCGAAAAATTTAGAATTGACATAGTATTTTGGTAATAAATCTTTTTTTGCTTCATCGCTTCCTTTTTTCTTACCGTCAACAGCACTAATTTTTGTTTTGTAGTAATCTAGCATATCGCGTTTTAAGCGATATTCTTTGTACTCATCTTCGGTCATATAAATAGGACTTTTAATATAGTAATCGCCTATTTTTTCTACAAAAATATATTTACCTGTTTCGGTATCGTAGATAACTTCTTGTGTACTACCATCTAAAAATAAATCACCATACTGTGTTGCGTTAAAATTATAAGGTAACGGTTGTATGGAATCGTTTACTATGGTATTAGTGTCTTGTGCAATTGCTTTAAAACTAAATGTAATTAGTAAAGCAAAAAGTAAATTATATGTATTTTTTATAGTCTTTTTCAATGTGTTACAAGTTTTTTAACGCTTTTTTAATAATTTCTTCTAGCGTGATATTAGGGGTTTCTTGTATTATTTTTTGTATTAATTTTTCTACTTGTCGTTTTGTATAACCCAATACTTCCAAAGCAGATAACGCTTCATTTTTAATTGTATTGTGGTTGTAGTCTAAAGAATCTTCCGAAATGGAATAGGTTTTTAATATTTTATCTTTTAAATCAATAATTACACGTTGTGCAGTTTTAGCTCCAATTCCTTTTACCGATTGAATGGCTGCGGTATCGTTAGATGCTATTGCGTGTTGAATTTGCTCGGTTGTCATAGACGAAAGCATTACTCTTGCAGTACTTGGCCCAACGCCAGAAACAGAAATTAATAGTTTAAAAATTTCGCGTTCTAATTTATTGATAAAACCATAAAGCGTATGTGCATCTTCTCGCACATTAAGGTGTGTGTATAGTAATAAATTTTCAGCATCCGAAATAGCAGAAAATGTGTTTAACGAGATATTTAAAAAATAACCAACGCCATTACATTCTATTATGGCGTAGGTAGGATTTTTTTCGATTAATTTTCCTTTTATATGTGTAATCATTTTATCAAAAACAAGTAAGTAGCAAATGTAATAAATAAAATGAAATTAAACTTGTATTGGTAAATTATTTAACTAGAGTACGTTGTATAATTTGCTAATATGAGTTAGTTAATCTCGGTTTATTTACCTTTTTAAAGAGAAGTGACCTCTTATTTGTTTTCCATTTTTATATTGAATTAAGTACCAATAATCAGTTGATTGTGCTGCTGTACCATTATATTTACCATTCCATTGGTTTATATCATTTGGTAGTATTTTTGTTATTATTTTTCCAAATCTATCGAAAATATAGATATACATTACTAAATTATAATCATCTTGAATATTCCAATAATCATTTATATTATCTCCGTTAGGAGTAAAAAATTTAGGAATTTTAAATCTAGTAGAAAAAGATGTTTCATTACAATTAATAGATTCTCCTTGCTCATTATATGGAGTAATAATTACATAAAAGGTTGTATTTTCTTTATAATTTTCAAAATGTCTATATATATTAGAATTTCCCATATCTTGAGAGCTCAACACATCCGATCCTCCAGATGATGTTCCTATAGTTAGATAATAACCTACTGCTCTATTAACTCTATCCCATTTTAAATAAGTATTTGTAGAAACATCTGTTTGTCCGTTTTTAGGAAAAATTAATGTAGTACAATTTAGATTAATGATAGTTTCCGTTGTAAAACTAGTTTCCGTACAACCGCTAGCTGAACCAATTGCATTATAAGGAATAATTGTAATGTAATAGCTTGTATTTTCTGTAAAATCACTTGGTGGATTGTAGCTTGTACTATTTCCGTTATCAAAATTATTTAAAATATCATTTCCTCCTGATGTTGTTCCAATAGTGATATAATAACCTGTAGCATTTGTAACTGCTGTCCAAGTTAAATTAGTATTGATTGCTACATCGATTGCTGCATCTGTTGGTGTTGTTAATTGTGTACAATTTGGAACGGTTGAAA
>CAMZLT010000255.1 GCA_947311745.1 uncultured Flavobacteriaceae bacterium
CGGTGTAAAAAATCGCCGTCGGTTGTTTCTTGCAATGCAAATATCTGAATAATTTTGTATATTTGTGTTAGTAAAATGAAATTAGTCCGATTTATTGGGGGTTAGACCACAAGACCTTTGCAAGATTATTTTTCTATAAATTTATTCAAAAAAGTTTGGTTATTCTGTAAAAAATTATAACTTTGCAATTCAAAGTACTTTTAAATATGGATAAAACAAATTATTTACAAGACCTCAACGAAATAAAAAATATTATGAATCGTTCTACACGATTTATGAGTTTAAGCGGTTTATCAGGAATATTAGCAGGTTTATATGCTTTAATTGGTGCTTTTTTAGCAAAAAATATACTAAATAATTTTTTAGACCCTAGCAAACGCAGACTTTTACCAAAATATGGCAATTTACAAACCGAATTTCTTGTTATTGCCTTTGTTGTAGCCATTTTATCTATTATTACTGCTTACTTTTTAAGCAAACAAAAAGCAAAAAAACAAGGTGTTAAAATTTGGGATAATACAACAAAACGCCTGTTATTTCATTTTTTAGTTCCTTTAGTTACTGGCGGAATTTTAAGTTTACAAATGATACATTTTGGATTTTATGGTTTTATTGCACCAATGACACTCATTTTTTATGGGTTAAGTATTGTAAATGCAAGTAAATACACCATCGGAAATGTAAAATATCTAGGATTTGCCGAAATTATTTTAGGCTTAATAGCCATGCAATATATAGGATACGGAATTTATTTTTGGGCAATTGGTTTTGGTGTTTTTCATATTATTTATGGAACTATTATGTATTTTACCATCGAAAAAGAACAAATTTAATCTACAAAAAATAATCTCATTGTCTATAATTGAAAACATAAACAAAACTTTTGATAATCGTGTACGATTAGGCATTATGGCAGCACTAATGGTTAATGAATCCGTAGATTTTAACACCTTAAAGGAATTGTTAGCCGTTACTGACGGAAACCTCGCTAGTCACATAAAAGCCTTAGAAAAAATGGATTATATTCTAATTCAAAAACAATTCATTGGAAAAAAAACAAATACTAAATACAGCGTTACTAAATTAGGAAAAATGGCATTTAAAAAACATATAAAAGCACTTGAACAACTAATTACGCAACAAAAAAAATCAAAATAAAATTTAAAAAAATTTATATAATTACTTTGAAATGCAAAGCACTTTTAAAAAAACAAGAAAAAAGATAATCCTTTGGTTATTTGAGCATTCGCAAACCATATACACAAAATGGTTTAAAAAAGAGGTTCAAGCTTGGAATATTAGCAAAACGGAATTGATAGCATTTCCTAAAAATACGTTTGGTAAAAAATTAGGCGAATTTCTAATCCAAAACAATTTTGAAATTTTACCAAAACTAGAACGACACGATTGTTACCATGTACTAACCAATTACAAAACTGAAGTACAAGATGAAATTGCTTTACAATATCTATGTTTTGGTAACGGTAAACGAAGTGTATATCTATTTGGTGTAATTTTTTTAGGTACGCTTTTACTTCCCGATTATTACAAATATTACCTAAAATCTTATAAAAAAGGTAAACAAGCAAATGTATTTTACAATTTTGATTTCAAAAAAATGCTATTGCTTGATTTTGAGAACTTACAAACAATCATTTTTTTAAAAACAAATCAATTATATGAAAAATAAAAGCCTTTTTTTAGCCGTTTTCTTTGCACTAAGCCTAGTTATAATCAGAATTTATTTTACAAAATCTATATTCTATCCTTTTTTAATATGGAATCTTTTTTTAGCGTATATACCTTTAATAATAAGCAAGTTAATTATATTTAACGATTCTAAATTAACAACAGCAATACTACTGCCAATTTGGTTGTTATTTTTACCAAATGCACCATATATCGTTACGGATTTACTACACTTAATACATAACAAATCAGCAATGTCAATATGGTACGATGCTTTATTAATAACAACGTTTGCCATAATTGGAATGTATTATTTTTACCAATCTATTTATATTTTACAAAACTATTTTAAAGCCTTTATACAAGACAAAATTATTTGGTTTTTAATTGTAATAACTCTATTTTTAAGTAGTTTTGGTGTATATCTTGGTAGATTTTTACGATGGAATTCGTGGGACATTCTACACCAACCAAAAAATGTAATAAACGATATTTTAATTCGGTTTAGCAATCCCATGCAACATCCTAGAACTTGGCTAGTAACTTTAGGCTTTGGTTTGCTATTTTTACTTGGTTATGTAATGTATCGATGGAAAAATAAATATCTACATATTTAACATCGCATTAAAAGGAATTCGAATCAAAGCAAAGACCATATTATCTTTTTCGGTTAATGAAAAACTTGCTTTTCCGTTATACATTAATTTCAGTCGTTTTTTAATGTTTTTTAAACCAACTTTTGTTGATGTTTTATCCAAAATTAGCTTTCCGTTATTTTGCACTAATATTTCTAAATTAGCATTGGTCTTTTTTATTTGTAAAACTATTTTTCCGCCATTATTTAAATTTGAAATACCGTGTTTTACAGCATTTTCTAATAACATCTGAATAA
>CAMZLT010000256.1 GCA_947311745.1 uncultured Flavobacteriaceae bacterium
ACTAAAAGATACTTCACGCGAAGCAACTTTTAAAGTATTAGAAAATTTAAGTGTTTTTACGCTTGCTGAATCGCTTGGTGGAGTAGAAAGCCTTGCTAATCATCCTGCAACAATGACACACGCATCTATTCCTGCTGAAGAACGTGAAAAATTAGGAATTACCGATTCATTAATTAGACTTAGTGTGGGTATTGAAGATGCCGAAGATTTAATTAACGATTTAAAAAAGGTTTTGGAATTGGTGTAATTTAAAATAGAAAAATTTAATAAATTGTTTTAAAAAAAAACGAATATTATTAGACTTACTACCATAAATCCACAAAATTTTTCGTTACGAAAGACTAAAATACATGTTAGTATTGGTATAATACAGTTTTAACGCACGAAAACATAACATTAGTTATGGTGCGTATCGAAAAACGAGTATTACCAATAATGATGGGCAGGTTAGATTTGCAGTAGAAATACTTTTTTGGATTTATGGTATTATCTAAAACTCCATTTTTTATAATCTGAAGTTGCTTCTAGTTTATTTTCAATAGCATCTGGTAATTGATAAAAAAAATCAATTCCTGTTATTTGTTCAATTTTATCTATTGATGTAACAAATTTATATAATGGTTTATTAGAATCTTTTGCTTCAATTAAAAAAGCAATAGCTTTAATTTCTGGCTGGTTATAATCTAATAATATTTTATAAAATCGTTTGGGAACGGTTACTTTTTCTCTACCAATAGTTTTTAAATTTTTATCGGTTAAAATCCCACCAGTTACAACATATAATTTACCATACTTTTTAGTCCAATATCGTGTTTTTTGTTCTAACTTATTCCAAATTCCTGCATTAAATTGATGGTTTTGTGGTGAAATATTAGAGGTTAAAAAAGTTTCATCAAAAGCATTTTTAGAAAAACGCCTATCTCCAGCAGGACAAAGATGTCCTTTATCATAACCGGATTTTTTATAATTTCTATAATCCGCAGATTTCGTTTTTACCTTTTTATCTCGTATAAAATATGGTCTTTTTCTATCAATACGTTGCAATTGATTTGGATGTAATTCGTAAGCAACCCATTCTGCTTGTTCGTTATTTTCGTTATACGAAAGGGTATAATATCTATGTTTTATTATTTGATTTGTAGTAGAAGTTGGTAAAAAGTCAAAACTAGATTCTACCCTATCTATAACACTATCTCTATCTGAGTACGTGTTTTTAGATGTATCGATCAACTCTTGATAATACACAAAACCTGCTATAATAATAGTTAAAATAGCATAAATAACTCGTCTTTTCATTTATTTTGCTTTCAGAATAATTTCCTCAAAATTTGGTGCTTTTTCTAAGCTATTAAAAACAGATACTATTTCGGATGGTGGTTTAGTTAATTTTCGTTTTTCGGTATCTATCCAAGCTAAAAACACGGTGATTTCTGCGGAAAGCTCTCCTTTTTCATTATAAATTCTATGATAAACCTTACAACGTTCTCCGTTTTTAGACATTGCTAAAAGAAATAATTCCACTTCGATAGATTCGCCTAATTTTATTTCTTTTCTAAAAATAGTATTTTCAGAGAATAAAACAGGTCCTATTTTATACGTTTCAAATTTTAGTACATCAAAACCATAATCTTTAAAAAGTCGCAATCTAGATTCTGCTGCATAATCGTTATATGCCGTATGACGCATGTGTTTGTTGGCATCAAAATCTGCCCATTTAGATAAAAATTTTATTTTATATGCCATTTTGGTATGTTATTTGATAAATTCAAGTTGTCAAAGATAGTTTAATAAATTGAAAAAAAAGAAGTATCTTTGTTAACAAAAGAATTATTAATCATTAAAAAAAATTACAATTATGGGATTATTTTCATTCATTAAAAATGCTGGAGCAAAAGTATTTGGAATCGGAAAAACAACAGAAGAAGAAGCTGCAGAAGCATCTGCAGAAAAAGCAACAAAATTAATTAATGCCGTTGAAGCATTAGAATTTGATGTGGTAGATTTAGATATTGAAGTAGATGGCGATGTTGCTTTAATTTACGGAGAAGCTGCAAACCAAGAAACTAGAGAAAAAGTAATATTAGTAGTAGGAAACACCGAAGGTATTGCAAGTGTTGATGACAGAATGACTACTGCAATTGAAGCACCTGTTGCACAATTTCACACAGTAGTTAAAGGAGATACTTTAGGTAAAATTGCCAAAGAATTTTATGGTGATGCAATGAAATATCCTGTTATTTTTGATGCAAACAAACCAATGCTAAAAAGTCCAGATTTAATTTATCCTGGTCAAGTATTACGTATTCCTGCTTTAGACTAAATAAAAACTCTTTAACAGATAAAAAATCAGACCGCTAAAAAGCGGTCTTTTTTTATGGATTATAAATTTTTCGGAATAGATTCTAAGTACAAATCCTCTACTTTTTTTCTTGCCCAAGGCGTTCGGCGTAAAAATTTAAGACAGGATTTTAAACTAGGATTACTCTTAAAACAGTTTATATTTATACGTTCGCTTAATTTTTCAAAACCATAATTATCAATAAGATATTCTAAAATATCTACTAATTTTACACCATGAAGTGGATTATTTGGTTGTTTTTTCATATTTATAATGATTTTATTGCTGCTTCCGCACAACGTTCACCATCCATTGCAGCAGAAATAATCCCTCCTGCATAACCACCACCTTCACCACAAGGAAAAAGACCTTTAATACGTATGTGTTCTAAATTTTCATTTCTGGGAATATTAACTGGTGAGGAAGTTCTAGATTCCACACCAATAACATTTGCTTGTTCGGTATAAAACCCGTTCATTTTATTTCCGAATGCTTTAAAACCTTTTCGCAACCTACTTCCTATTAATTTTGGTAATAAGGAATGTAAAGGTGCGGATTTTATTCCTGGTTGGTATGAAGTTGGATTTAACGAATTAGATAATTTCCCTTCTACAAAATCGGTTAATCGTTGTGCAGGAGCGGTTTGCGTTCTGCCACCAGCTTGCCAAGCTAATTTTTCCAAATCTTTTTGAAATTGCAATCCTTTTAAAACACCAAATTGTTCGTATTTTTTTAAATCTTGTTCGGCATTTATTTCTACGACAATGCCAGAATTTGCAAATAAATTATTCCGTTTTGACGGAGACATACCATTTACTACAATTTCTTGATTAGCAGTTGCTGCAGGAACTATAAAACCACCAGGACACATACAAAAAGAATACACACCACGACCATTAATTTGTTGTACCAAACTATATGAGGCAGCTGGTAAAAAAGCATCTCTTTCCGTACTACAATGGTATTGTATGGAATCTATTATTTGTTGTGGGTGTTCAATCCGAACTCCCATAGCAAAAGACTTTGCTTTTAAATCAATTTTTTTACGATGCAACAATTCGTATATATCTCTAGCGGAATGACCTGTGGCAAGTATTACAGCATTTGTAGGTAATTCTGTTCCGTTTTTAAGTTGAATAGCTTTAATTTTATCGTTTTTTAAAACAAAATCAACGACTCTAGATTCAAAGTGAATTTCGCCTCCAAATTTAAGGATGGTTTCTCTAATATTTTCTACAACTTTTGGTAGTTTATTTGTTCCGATATGCGGATGGGCATCGATTAATATTTGTTCTGTTGCTCCGTGATATACTAAATTTTCAAAAATTTTACGAACATCACCACGTTTTAAACTTCTGGTATATAATTTTCCGTCCGAATACGTTCCTGCTCCACCTTCGCCAAAACAATAATTAGAATCCGCATCTACAAAATGATCTTGGTTAATTGCTTTTAAATCTCTTCTTCGTTCTTGCACTTTTTTACCTCGTTCTAAAACAATTGGTTTATAACCAAGTTCTATGCAACGCAAAGCAGCATACATTCCTGCTGGTCCAAAACCAATAATGTGTATTTCTTTTGCCTTTGAAACATCTTTATAATTAAAGATATAATTTGGTTTTTCCGAAGGTTTTTCTTTAATGTAAACCTTTAATTTATAGTTTATAACTATCTTAGGCTTACGTGCATCAATGCTTTTTCGTAAAATTACAATTTCTGTAATATCCTTTTCAGAAATACTTAGATAATAGGCAACTTTTCGTTTTAAAACAGCAGGTATTTTAGCATCTTTTAAAGGTAAACGGAATTGTAATTCTTTAATCATATTTTTTGAGTACAAAAAAACCTATTAGAAATTTTCTAACAGGTTTTATAAACTATTTTTAGTTACTTATTTTTTTACAAATTGTTTTACACTATACGCTTTATTATCTGCAATTATTTTAATTAAATAAATACCTGAATTAAAATTAGATACATTAATTTTATTAAAGTTATTAGTTAATTTATTAACCAATACTTTTTTACCTAAAACATTGTATATTTCTACCTTTGCATTTTCAATATTACTTGGTAAGACAACATTTAAAATATCCTTTGTAGGATTTGGATATAGCATAAATTGTATGGTATTAAAATCTTCTTCGCCTAAAACAGAAAGCGGAATAGATAGTACTCCACGATTATTTCCACCATGGTAACTTAAAGTTGTTGTTGCAGAGCTACTTCTAGACCATATTACTGGTATTGCAGCATTTGTATTTGTAAATACGTAATCAAATTCATCTCCAGTATCTAAGCTTCTAGTAGCAACAATTTCACGTTGCGAACCAGTTACAATATCCGAAACTAAATTCCAGTCTTGTGATGCATCTGTTTCTGGTACAGCATACGGAAGTATTTTTTTATCAAAATCTCCTGTTCCATCATATAAAAAAGCATCTTGAACGGAACTCATACTAGTACCTCCAAATCCGACAGCAAACCATCTATCGCTAGGTCCTGTGAAGGTTATGGTAACTTCGGTTGCTGTAATTTCTAGTTTTACTTGTATTTCAAGACCTGCTGTATTGCTTAAAACAACATCTCCTGAGGTATATTGTGCATTCATTGTAAAAAACGAAGCGATTAATAAAAAGAAAAAAGTAATTTTTTGCATGATAATTAGTTATTTAATAGTTTGA
Source organism: uncultured Flavobacteriaceae bacterium (assembly GCA_947311745.1). Taxonomy (GTDB): domain Bacteria; phylum Bacteroidota; class Bacteroidia; order Flavobacteriales; family Flavobacteriaceae; genus S010-17. Next base: position 5,023 of record CAMZLT010000256.1, read on the forward strand.
GTATTCGTACGCTTTTCATTTCAATAGCGTAATCTGTTGCTGTTTTGTTGTGTTGATCTTTTAAATCGGCTTTTGCATTGTATTGCATTAGTATTTTTACCATTGGATAATAACTAAACAAGGTTGCATAATGCAAAGCTGTAGTGCCTTTTGCGTCTGTAATGTTTACATCTGCTTTGTTTTGCAATAAAAGTTTAGCAATTTCAGTATTGTTTTTATAGGTTGCAGCCATGAGTGCTGTTCCCATATCACTCAAAATGTTTGGGTCTGCTTTTTTATCAAGTAAAACTTTAGCAATTTCTAGGTTATTAGCATAACTACAAATAATTAGAGCTGTAAATCCATGCTCATTTTTAACATTAATTTTAGCTGGATTTTTTTCTAAAAAAGAATGCATTTGCTTTGCTGTTCCTTTTCGTGCAATTGAAAAAATATCTGTTTGCGAAAAACTAACAGAAACATATAAAAATAATATAAAAAAAATGCCTTTTTTCATTTAGTACTAGTTATAAACTAGGCAAATGTACTAAATTTTAATTGATTTTAAAAAAAGAACTAATCTATAACTTTTTTAACTCTATCCACAGAATCTTGTTTAGATAATGTTAATCTAACGATACTATCTTCTATTGCTTTTAAATCATGTGGTACTCCGCCATCTAAAGCAACTAAATCACCTTTTTTAAGATTATATGTATTGTCTTTTACACCAAAATCAATTGCTCCTTCTACAATTTCAACAGTTATAGGAAAAGGTGTTTGGTGTTTTTTCATTAGATTTCCTTTTTTAAATAAAATTCGGATTTCTTTGGTTGTTTCAGTTTCGAATAATACCGAAATTGCTACTTTATCGTGATTGTATTGTAAGTCGTGTAATAAATTTGCATATTTCATTTTAATTGTTTTTTATAATGGACTACAAAAATAAAAGTTTTATTTATCTTTTATTAAACTTATGTTACATAAGTTTTAAAAATTTCATTTATTTAGAAAAAATTCTGTTTTTCCATTCGTATTTTTTAAAAATAGATAAAAATACAACCGAAACAACAAAAAATGGATATAAAAAACTAGCTAAAAAATAAGCAGATAGATTACTTTTTGCATCTAAAAATTTATTCGTTTTATAAATAAGAATATAATCTATACCATATTTTAAAAGTAAAATAAATATAAATTGTTTGTTTGGAAATCCTAAAATTAAGTACCAAAAAGCATACAACCAAATTACATTCATCAAAAAAACTAATATACCAGCTATTTTACCAAAACTATCTTTTGTTTTAACTGTTTTTGAAGCCCAACGAATTCGTTGGTTATATAATTCAGCTATTGTTTGTACAGGTTTTGTTCGAACAATAGCTTGTGTTGACTTTAAAAATTTCACATTCTTTTTAAAAGCACGTTTAAATTTTTCCATTAAAAAAATATCATCGCCACTTGCAATAGAATCGTTTCCTTTAAACCCATTTAACTCAAAGAAATTTTCTTTTTTATAACAGAGGTTTGCTCCATTACACAAAAATGGCTTTTGCATACCAAAACCACCAATAGTAGCACCAATTAGGCTTAAAAAATCTATTTTTTGAAATTCTTGTAAAAAACTATCGTTAGTTTTATATAAAACAGGACTTGCAATAAATTTCACATTTGGATTTTTATTTATAAATGCATTTAAACTGTGTAACCATTTTTTAGGAACTTGACAATCGGCATCTGTAGTGATAATCCAATGGTGTTTTGCTAAATTTATAGCAGTATTTATGGCGTCTTTTTTTGGTGAATTACTTTTCCGTTTATTAGAAACACAACGCCAATTTGAATGGTTTTGCATTTCTTTTTTTAAAATATTTACAGAAGTATCTATAGAAGCATCATCTACAAAAATAACTTCAAAATTAGCAGGATTATATAGTAAACTCTGTAAACTTTTGGTTAATTCTAAAATGTTTTCAGCTTCATTTCTAAAAGGGATGATAATGGTAAATTTTTCCTTTTCGGAAACATTTTCCGTTTTAAACAAGGGTATTTTATCAAATCCTATTATTAAAATGAGGATGAGAAAAAAATATAAAACAGAAAGTATGGTAATTATAGTAAACAAGTTATGTGTCTAATTTTTCTAAAACATTTTTTGTTGCAGCAACAGTTGCAATTGGTAAAGTAAGCATAATTCCTACAAACGGAATAAATAACATCATAGTAAAAACGAAACCATTTCCTACTGCAATACCTTTATTTTTTTTATAAAATGATTTACTTTCTTTAAAGTTTAAATGGCGTTCAACGGTATAGTCCATATTTCCGATTCCTGCATAATACGATTGGTAATAAAAAACTAAAACTGTAAAAAACAATCCGATTACAGGAATTAAACTAAGCAACATTAAAGGTAAAGTAATTAGCATTTCTTTAATTAGATTACTTAAATTTAATTTTAACGAACGCATTAATTGTGCTGTTCCTGATAATTTAGAGTGTACTTTTTCTTGTTTGGTTAAATGTGCTTCTACTTTTTCGGAAAGAGGTGTCATAAATGGTGATGCCAACGCCATAAGTAAATGCTTGTATAACATAATTCCGATAAGTAAAATAATAAATCCTGAAATCCAAGTACTCAAACCTGAAATAAATGATTTTCCGAAATCAAAAGTCCAATATGTAGTAATAAAATTACCTAAATTATCCGATAAACCAATAGCTGTACTAATAAAAAGTATGCCTAAAATCAAACCAATTAATGCAGGAATTAAAAAAAACTTGGTTAATTTTAATTTTTTAATCAATTTAACAGCTTCAAAATACGATCTAATACTTGCAAAAATATTTTTAATCATTGCTTTTAAATTATGGTATAAAGGTAATCTATTCTTTTATATTTCATTAAAGTTATGCATTTTATAAATTTTTCAGGCTAAAAATTTATTATGAATTAATTCAAATTTCGTTTTTCAACAAAAAATTTAGTTAGTAATTTACTACATTTTTCAGCTAAAACTCCTGAAACAATTTTTGTTTTAGGATGTAGTTGTGTTTTGTAATGTAAAAAACCTCGTTGTGTGTCTGATGCTCCGAAAACAATTTTACCAATTTGAGTCCAATAACTTGCTCCAGCACACATTTGACAAGGTTCAAGTGTTACATATAAAGTACATTCTTTTAAATATTTTCCGCCTAAATAATCTGCAGCAGAGGTAAAAGCCTGCATTTCTGCATGAGCAGTAACATCGTTTAGTGTTTCGGTAAGGTTGTGTGCACGTGCAACAATAATTCCTTTACAAACAATAACCGCTCCAATTGGTACTTCGTTTTTATCGAAAGCCATTTCTGCTTGATTATATGCTTGTTGCATAAAATATGCATCATTTTTTGGTTCTAACATACTTATTTTTCGTTAAAAAATACTAGTGCAATTCCAAAAAAACCAATTCCTGTAATAATTGGAGGTAACATTATTTTCGGAGCATAAAATCCACCTATATAAATCATTGCTATTCCTAAAAGGATTAATAAAATGGCTATTGGTTTTTTTAAATTATTCATACGTATTATTTTAATATCCAAGTTTATTTCGAGTTCTTTTTAGTACTTCTTGTGCAACTTTTCGTGCTTTTTTTGCTCCTATTTGTAAATGTTTGTCAATTTCGGATAAATTATTCATATAATAATGATATAGTTCTCTTTCTTTTGCAAATTTTTCGATAAGTAACTCATAAAAAGCTTGTTTTGCATGACCGTAACCATAATTTCCTGCTAGATATTTTTCACGCATTTCGGCAGTTTGTTTTGGTGTGGCTAAAATTTTATACAAAGCAAAAAGATTACAAGTATCTGGATTTTTAGGTTCTTCTAAAGGTGTAGAATCGGTTTTAATTTTCATTACTTGCTTTCGTAATTTTTTATCCTCTAAAAATATATCTATAATATTCCCTTTAGATTTACTCATTTTTTCACCATCTGTCCCTGGAACTAACATGGTGTTTTCTTGAATTTTAGCTTCTGGTATTACAAATGTATTTCCCATTTTATGGTTAAAACGGTTTGCTACATCTCGTGTCATTTCTAAGTGTTGTAATTGATCCTTCCCTACAGGCACTTGCTCTGCATCGTACAATAAAATATCAGCAGCCATAAGCATTGGATAGGAAAATAAACCAACATTTACATCGTCTAATCTTTCGGATTTATCTTTAAAACTATGTGCTAAAGTCAAGCGTTTAAACGGAAAAAAACAACTTAAATACCACGTTAATTCTGTGGTTTCTGGTACATCACTTTGCCTATAAAAAACAGTTTTTTCTACGTCTAAACCAAATGCTAACCAAGTAGCAGCAGTGCTATATGTATTTTGACGTAAAGTTGTACCGTCTTTAATTTGTGTTAAAGAATGCATATCGGCAATAAATAAAAACGCTTCGTTTGTATTGGATTTGCTCATTTCAATTGCTGGCATAATTGCTCCTAATATATTTCCTAAATGTGGTGTTCCTGTACTTTGAATTCCTGTTAATATTCTTGGCATAATAATTTAATTGTCTAAAATGTAAAGCAAAAATACTAAAAGGATAAAAGACAAAAGCAGATAGCTTAAAGTTTTTTATTACTTTTGGCAAATATGAAAATTATTAAAAACTTTTTTATCGTAATTTGGCGAATTTGGTTTCACTTTTGGGTGTTATTTACCATAATTCCGATAGCACCAGTTTTAATACTAACGATTTTAAAAGAAAAATGGTATCCGTATTTTTTTAAAATTGCACGTGCTTGGGCAAAAACCATTCTTTTTGTTATGGGTTTTAAAGTTAAAATAAAACACGAACAAGAAATAGAGCCAACTAAAAGTTACATTTTTGCACCTAATCACACCTCAATGATTGATATTATGCTAATGCTGGCAATTACCAAAAATCCGTTTGTATTTATAGGAAAAGCAGAATTAGCTAAAATTCCTATTTTTGGTTTTTTTTATAAAAAGACTAATATTTTGGTAGATAGAAGTAGTCCTAAAAGCAGAAAAGAAGCTTTTGACGAAGCCAATAGACGATTGCGATCTGGTATTAGTATTTGCGTTTTTCCTGAAGGAATGGTACCAGAAGAACATATTATTCTTAGCGATTTTAAAAGTGGTGCTTTTCGATTGGCAATCGAACATAAAGTACCTATTGTTCCGATTACATTTTACGATTGTAAAAAACGATTTTCCTATACTTTTTTTAGTGGAAGTCTTGGTATTCTTCGTGTTAAAGTTCATAAATTTATAGAAACCAAAAACACAAAACTGACAGATAGAAATACCTTAAAAAAACAAGTGTATTCCTTACTTTTAAACAGTCTTACTAAAAACGATTTTTAAACTACTACAAAAACATCAAAATAATGAAAACCATACTATCACTTTTTAGTCTATTATTAATTTTTAGTTGTAACGAAACCAAAATACAAAAACCTGTAAAACACAAAAAACAAGTAATTAGGTATGTTGATGATAGCCATAGCTATGCAAAACCAAACCAAGCAGTTGCTACACATTTAGATTTAGATATTGATGTAGATTTTAATTCTAAAACCATTTCAGGTGTTGCAACTTACCAAATAGAAAAAAAGGAAAAAGTAAAATCTATACATTTTGACAGCAAAAATTTGCTAATAAATTCGGTTTATGTAGATGGTAAAAAAGCTCCTTTCAAATTGATAAAAGGCGATGCTGTTCACGGAAAAAATCTAACCATTGCTTTACCAAAAAAAGCCAAAGAAGTGCGTATTTTGTATAAAACAGAAGGAAATAACGAAGCATTACAATGGTTAAATAAACAACAAACACTCGATAAAACTTCGCCTTTTTTATTCACACAAGGACAAGCAATTTTAACTAGAACGTGGATTCCAATACAAGATTCACCACAAATACGAATAACCTATAACGCTACGGTAAAAGTGCCAAAAGAATTAATGGCAGTAATGAGTGCTAGAAATCCGAAAATGAAAACTAAAGATGGTGTGTATAAATTTGTAATGCCACAAGCAATTCCACCATATCTCATTGCTTTAGCAGTTGGTAATTTAGAGTATAAAGCTGTTAGCAATCGCACAGGAGTGTATGCCGAAAAAGGTCAAATAAACCAAGCATATAACGAATTTATAGATGTTGAAAAAATGGTTGTTGCTGCCGAAAAATTATACGGAAAATATCCTTGGGAACAATACGACTTATTAGTATTACCACCAAGTTTTCCATTTGGAGGTATGGAAAATCCTCGTTTAACTTTTGTAACACCAACGGTAATTGCTGGTGATAAAAGTCTAACTAGTTTGGTTGCACATGAACTAGCGCATTCGTGGTCTGGAAATTTAGTTACCAATGCAACTTGGGATGATTTTTGGCTTAATGAAGGATTTACCGTTTATTTTGAACGTAGAATAATGGAACAAGTTTACGGAAAAGATTATGCTAATATGCTTGCCGTAATCGGAAGGCAAGATTTAGACGAAACTCTTGAAATGTTTAAAAACGAACCTGAAAACACCAAATTAAAATTAGATTTAAAAGGTAAAAACCCAGATGATGGTATGACGGATATTCCGTATGAAAAAGGATTTTTATTTTTAAAAACCATCGAAAATAAAGTAGGAAAAGAAAAAATGGATGCTTTTTTAAAAAAATATTTTAATTCGCATAAATTTTCTAATATTACAACGGACAAATTTATTGCCTATCTCAATGAAAATTTGCTAATTCCTAATAAAATAACATTCAATACAAACGAGTGGATTTTTAAACCATTAATTCCTAAAAATGCTATTAAAATTACTTCACATAAATTTGAAGAAGTAATGCAAACTATTAAAAAATGGGAAAA
>CAMZLT010000257.1 GCA_947311745.1 uncultured Flavobacteriaceae bacterium
TCTTGTAATACAATTTCATTCCATGCATAATCTACATTTTCTTGTGTTAGTGTAATGTGTGGTTCATTTTCGGTTGGCATGTACCAAGAATCAAACGGATTGTTATTATTTGGTAACATAAACCAATTTATTTCGTTATTAGGAAAAGAAATATCCATAGCACTTACGGTTGGTATGAAATTAAAATAATCGGTTTGTAATGCAGCTAAAAATTCTCCTGCAAGACCATTTGTTCCGATAGTATCGCCAACCAAACCTAAATTATACAAACCTCCAGGCGAAGCATCAACACCATGCGAATACACTTGTGCCATTGAATCTGCTGCACTATGTACATCAAAAGCAGGAATCCACCATGCAAAATCAATATACACATCGCTTACTTCAATTTGATTATTTGCATAAGGAGTGTACGAAACTTGTAAAGTTGCATCTACACCAGATTCTACATCAATAGTAGTGTTTACAACTTCCCTTCCAGGTAGTACATCATTTCCGTCAATATCTGGAAAAGCATTACCAAAACCAGAACCGTTTATCATATTTGCTTTTCGTAAATTTTCAGGATATCCTGATGCTGTTAAAGATAATAATCGATTATAAAAAACACTTTTATATGGATGTGCAATTGGTAAGGTTAAGTTAGAATTAAACGATACACCGTCCGAATCCGTAATATGTGCTTCAAAATGATCGACAAGCATTTGTCTTGCGGCAGCAGATTTCATAAATCCATCAATAAGCGGTTGTAGGGATTCTACATTTTGATTTCCTATAAACCAAAAATCATCCAAACCATAGGCTAAATAATTAAATTGATGCTGAAAACCAATCGGAACATTTGCCCCTTGATGTGGAGCATCAAAAGAAATCCATAATCGTGTATCGTGATTCATAGAAACACTTTCCATGTACGATAAGGCATAACGCGAAACGAGTCCTCCCATACTTGGACCAATAATTACATTTTGTTGGTTTCCTACTTTTTGTGCGTTAATTTGATTAATTAATTCTACTAATAACATAGCATTTCGTTCGATAAAGTCGGAACCTCCATCGATTAATTCGTTATCTGCTTGTCTTGTGTATTCAGGGAAATTTAAGATGATAACATCAAAGCCTTCGGCACGAATTAAATCGGCAAGATTATCGGTATTTCCTGCTGCATTTGTAAAGTTTAACATTTCGTAAATTCCTACTACAAAATCACCAGTGCTACTATCTACATATCCAGTAATTGGTCTAGAATCTTGAGGGTCAAAACCGTCTATAATTATCAACGGTTTATCTAAAACAGCATTTGGTTCGGTACTTAAAAATATTTCGTATTCGCCTTGTGCAGGATAAGAAGTTGTTTCGCCATAAACCGATAAATCTGGAGTAATACTTGCGGTAAAAGTAGCAGGATTGCGACCAAAAAGCGATTTTAAATCGGAATTAGAATAGGTAATTAACAAACTGGAAGTATTGATTTTAACTGTTCCGTCTAAAAATACGATTTTAGTTTGTATGTTTTTTGTTCCTACCGTTGTAAACGGAATGGTGATTGGTGTATCTTGTTTTATCTTACTAAAACCATTTCCGTTATCAAAATCCATTTCAATATACTGAATTGTTTTATCAGTTGTGTTATAAATATTAGCTGATTTTAATTCAAAAAGTACCTCTAAACCTTTGTGTTTTGTTGCTAAAATACTGCTTAAAAAAAGTTCGTGTTTATCAAAAATTGAATCCTTAGTATTTGAACGAATTAAAAAACCTTCCGAATCATTGGTAACTTTATTATTTAAAAAAGCAGTTTTTTTTATGGTTTCGTATTTACTATACAAAACTGCAATAGGTACTACTTGTTGTTTTTTGGCTTGTATTGTTTGCTGTTTTAATACGTCTAAAGATGGCAAACGTTGTAAAAAATCGTGTTGTTGAATGCTTTTGTAAGCTTGATAGAAATCATAAACCGAATTAGGTGTTTCTTGATACTTTTGTATGGAAACTAACGGGTTTTCTTGAACTAAAATAGATGTTTCTAAATTTGAAGTATCAAATCGTTCTAATATGTTGTGTTTGGTTTGCGAAAAACTGGCAAAGGAAACTAGCAAACTAAAAAGTAATATTCGTATCATAAATTAAGTGTATTCGTTTTTGTAAATATATAAAAAAAACCTTGCAAATGTACTATGCAAGGTTTTTTAATAAATTTATGGCTATAAATAGTTATTTTTTGAGTTGTTTTTCTTTTTTCTTGATAAACCAAGTTAATACAATTCCATACACAATAGATACAACAATGCGTTTGATAATATTTTTGGCTTCAAAAACATGGTCAAAACTTTCTTTTGCAGAAGTACTACTAGATAATCCTATTAAAAATTCTAAAAATAAAATTATCACTAAAAAAGTAACTACAGTTAGTAAAAACAATTTAATAAACGAAGGTTTTTTTCTTGTCATTTTATTTTAGTTTTTTATTGTTATGATGTCTGTCATGATCTCGTTTTGCTTTGAAATCCATTTTTTTATCAAAGGCATTTTGTAAATCAATTCCTGTTTGATTAGCAAGGCAAAGTACTACAAAAAGAACATCGGCAAGTTCTTCTCCTAAATCTTTATTTTTATCACTTTCTTTTTCGGATTGTTCACCATATCGTCTAGCTATTATTCTAGCAACTTCACCTACTTCTTCGGTTAATTGAGCCATATTTGTAAGTTCATTAAAATAACGTACACCATGTTCGTTAATCCAATTATCTACTTCTTTTTGTGCGTTTTTTATATCCATAATTATGCGAAAAATTAGAATTCAAAGTTACAAAAAATAACGACGTGAATTATTACAAGATTTTTAAAAAAATTGGATCTGTGTTGTTTGTACAAAATAATTTGAATACATATAGCGAAATTATATATAATTTTATAAAAACATATTGCCCTTTGTAAAATCTTTGTGTTACTTTGTGCAAAATATATTTTATGAATTATTTATCGGTTGAAAATATTACAAAATCGTATGGCGAACGTGTTTTGTTCGAAAACATATCTTTTGGAATTAATAAAGATCAAAAAATTGCCTTTATTGCTAAAAATGGTACAGGTAAAACATCTCTTTTAAATATCATTGCTGGTTTAGAAAGTTCGGATACTGGTCAGATAATTTTCCGAAAAGGCTTAAATGTTGTTTATCTTGCTCAAAAAGAAAATCTAAATCCAGATTTTACTATTGAAGAAGCCGTTTTTAATAGCGATAATCCAATGCTTAAAATTGTAGAACAATACGAACACGCTTTATTACATATGGATGATGCAGATGCATACCAAAAAGCATTTGATTTAATGGAACAACACCAAGCATGGGATTTTGATACGCAATACAAACAAATTTTATCTAAATTAAAATTTGAGGATCATTCGGTTAAAGTAAAAACGCTTTCTGGTGGACAAAAAAAACGCTTATCTCTTGCCATAGCACTAATTAATAAACCAGATTTACTTATTTTAGACGAACCTACTAATCATTTAGATTTAGAAATGATAGAATGGTTAGAGTCTTACTTTAAAAAAGAGAACATAACTCTCTTTATGGTAACACATGATCGTTATTTTTTAGAACGTGTTTGTAATGAAATAATGGAGCTAGATCAAGGTAAAATTTATAAGTATAAAGGAAACTATTCTTATTTTTTAGAAAAAAAAGCAGAAAGACTTGAAGTAGAGAAAGTTACTTTGGGTAAAGCAAAGCAATTATTTAAAAAAGAATTAGACTGGATGCGTAAGCAACCAAAGGCAAGAACTACAAAATCTAAATCGCGAATTGATGATTTTCATAAAATAAAAGAACAAGCTTCACAACGCAGAAATGACCATAAAGTTCAATTAGAATTAAACATGGAACGTTTGGGTTCTAAAATTGTAGAGTTAAATCATATTTATAAATCATTTGACAATCTTAAAATAGTAAACGACTTTGATTATACGTTTAAAAGAGGCGAACGAATTGGTATTATTGGTAAAAATGGTACAGGAAAATCCACATTTTTAAACATTTTAACCAAACAATTAGAGCCAGATAATGGTAAAATAGTAATCGGTGAAACCGTAAAATTTGGCTATTATAAGCAAAGCGGAATTTATGTAAAAGAAGGACAAAAAGTAATTGAAGTAATTAAAGAATTTGGCGAATATATTCCGCTTGCAAAAGGACAAAAATTATCTGCAGGTAATTTATTAGAACGTTTTTTATTCGACCGAAAAAAGCAATACGATTTTGTAGAAAAACTATCAGGAGGAGAATTAAAACGCTTATTTTTATGTACTGTTTTAATACAAAACCCTAATTTTTTAATTTTAGATGAACCTACAAACGATTTAGATATTGTAACATTAAACGTACTTGAAAATTTCTTGTTAGATTTTCAAGGAAACCTTATTGTTGTTTCGCACGATAGGTATTTTATGGATAAAATTGTAGATCATCTTTTTGTCTTTAGAGGTAATGGTGTTGTAGAGGATTTCCCAGGAAATTATTCCGATTATCGTGCTTATGAGGATTCAAAACCTGTAGTTAAAGAAGTTGAAAAAGAGATAAAAAAAGTTTCGGAAAACAAAACATCTTACGAAGAAGCTAAAAAACTAAAACGAGAATTCGGACAATTAGAAAAAGATATTGAACGCTTATTAGCTAAGAAAAAACGAATTGAAAACGATTTTTTAGATGGCAGCCTTTCTACTGAAAAAATTACTGAAATGGGTGTTGAATTAGAACAAATTCGCAAACAAATAGAACAAAAAGAAGAACGTTGGTTAGAAGTTAGTATGTTGTTGGAGTAGTGATTAAAATGTTTATTAATTGAATTCACCAATTATATAAACCATTTCTGCCAATAAATTTTTTATAGTTATAATTCATTTCTTTGTAAGCAAACTCAATCCCATTTTTTAATATTGGAGTACTATAAATGTGTTTTCCTATGGTGTTTTCAAAAAACCTTTCTGCTGGATCTATCATAACATAAGAGCCTTTCCCACGCTGGTGCGCGATTGTATCGCGTACAATCATCATAAACCTCGTATTCATTTACATTAAATCAATCGTATTTTTGCACAATAATCAATAGCAGAAATATAATCCTCTCCTCAAACAAAGATAATAAAAATTTTGGTTTTTCTGTAACGCTACGCGATACAATCGCGCAGAAGCGACTGGGATTATTCGTGCAGTAGCTGGGGGATACCTTTTTATAACTTTTCCCCAACTTTTATAGCTTATCCATTAAACTTTAACATTTTAAAATGTTAAAGTTTGTAAGGAACTGTTTTTTTTTCGTTCTAATACATTAGAAAACAAACAAAGCGCTTTGTAATTTTCTCTTTTTTAACTCATTAAATACTAAATTATGAAAAGAGCAATTACAATTTTTATTTTGTTTTTAGGAACATATTTCTTAAAAGCACAGATCGTTATTACAAACGACAACACTTTTAAAACAGCAGATCAAATGCTTTTAGCAAACGAACTGTTTGAAAGTGGAGAGCCTTGGGCTGAAGATTTAGGGTATAATTTAGACGATCTAGATCCAATGATACCTGGTTCTCCAGATCAATTTTCGTATAATACAGGAATTGAAAGTTACGAGTATTCTCGTTATTTATTAAACACACTAAACGGTCGTTCTGGTTTAGGTTTACACATGATGTGGTCGCCTTTAATTATGGCAAATGCAGCGATGCAACCTGCATCATTTGATGGACAATTTACTGGTGGAACTGCAAACGGATTTAAAGAAGATGATATGCTAATGATGATGATTGGCAACTTCGGAGCAAATGCTAATTTTACACCTTTTGCACATCCTTTTCCACAATTTGCCGATTTTTTAGAAGGCGATATTAATTTACCACAAACGGTACAAGCTGGTTTTGGACATGATTTCGCTTCCACAAGATGGGATCGTTCTTTAATGACAAAAACCTTAAATTTAGGTGCAATGGGACAATCGGCTTCTAAACAATATCTTTGGGCACAAGATATGTTAAGTGCTTTTCACGATAGTGCAGATAACGGAATTGATGCAGATGGTACCAATTCACCTGATTTACCAAACAGTCCAATGTTTGATCCAAATAATAATATTTTTTATGGAGGAAATAATACCGATGGTTTTATAGGTCAGATTTTAACTGCAGAATCTATCAACAAAACAAAATTTATTTTAACACAATTAGCGTACGATGGTACTAATTTAGGAATGATAGATCCTGCAACCTATGATCCTGCAAACGGAATTAAATATTTTCCTACAAAAATTGCCGTTACTGAAGCGAGTGTTTTAACTGGTTTACCTCCAAAATGGGATACGTTTACCGTAACCGATCCTATGAGCAAAATATTTGATCAATGGTCGTATTTATTAGCAACTACAAGTTATATGGATATGATGGATCCTAATAACACAAGCGATGCAGCACATTTAGCATACAAAGAAGTTTTTGATGGCTTTCCATTTCCTGCTTCTATGCAAGAAACAGGAACCCCAGGTCCTTATGACTTAATGAAAGGTGCAAGTAAAGTAATCTTTTTAAATATGATGGCAATGCACTACAACGCATCAGAAAACACCTTTATTGATGGAGCAATGCTTAACGGAGCAGGAATGCCAATGATGGATATGATGGTAAAATCACTTAATGCAGGTTACGTTATTGTAGCTTTAAAAAATTTTATACCTCAATTTACAGGAACACCTTTAGCAACTATGGCAACGAATGCTGCTACAGCACAAGCCGATTATATTATTGCTCATCTTAAAGATCCAAATGGTGGTTTTTATAATATGTACACTATTGGTACTGGTGCAGATACATCTATGCCTAAAACATTAATGGCAAATGCTGCAATTGTTAGAGGTTTATATGCTGCTTACGATATAACAGGTAATGCAACTTATTTAACCGAAGCTAATGCAGGTTACGCATATTTAATTGCTAATTTTTACGATACAACACATCAAGTTTTTTTAACTGAATTAGGAAATGCAACAGCAACCTATACACCAAAAAATTTAGGCGTTTTAGCAGGTGTTTTACGTGAGGCAAATTTAGTTGGAGGACAAGCAAGTGCTAAAACTATTTATCAAGATATTTTTGAAACTATTTTTAATAAAACTATTTTACGTGAAGCAGAAGCAACAGGTGAAACAGGTGGAGATTCTGACGGTGATGGTATTCCGTATATTCAAGGAGGAACAAAACCTTTTGTTTTTGCAGCAGAAGCTACTTATGACACTACAGCAGGAGTTTCCGATACTAATTTAAATCAAATAACTATTTACCCTAATCCTGCAAAAAACACCATACATATCAGTTCTGAAACAGGAACATTAAAAAGTATATCTATTTTTAATCTTTTAGGTAAAAATATAATGCATAGTAATCCTGTTAATGATATTAATATTTCTCATTTAGAAAAAGGAATTTATTTCCTTAGCATTACTATTGGAAATAAAAAAATTACCAAAAAATTTATTAAACAATAAAGTTGTTATTACCTAGTTTTTTAAAAGGAAATCATTTATTTGATTTCCTTTTTTCTATTTATCTATTTTTTACTAAAACTTCCCCTCACGCTAGTGCGCGATTGTATCGCGTACAATCATCATAAACCTTTTATTTAATTACATTATATCAATCGTGTTTTTGCACAATAATCAATAGCAGAACCATAAATATAA
>CAMZLT010000258.1 GCA_947311745.1 uncultured Flavobacteriaceae bacterium
AATAACTTGTTCAAAAAGAGCTTCAGGATAGGTTACAATTATTGCTGGTTTTCTGCGAGAATTTATTCGATTTAAAACCTCTGCACGAAGCAATACATTTGCATTATCGGTTTGATCAATTTCATAAGCTCTACGATAAGATGCTGGATAAAAAAGTAATTCTTTTTCACCTATAAGTTGCTCTAAATCATTAAGGTAATAGGCTGCAGTTTCTTTATCCTCTAAAATAAGTAAAAAAGGTTTTCCGGCTGTTTTAAACGCTTGTGCAATTACAAAAGACAAAGAACTTCCGATCAAATTCAATAATTGAATTTGGTGCTTATCTTGCAAAATTTTTTGATTTAAAAGTTTGCAATTTTCGGATTCTTCGTAAACCTTTAAAATAGGTTTAATACGAGTGTGTTCTTTCAAAATTTATGTTCTATAATTTTTTTATTGCGTAGGTAATTCTACCGATAGTTTCTTCTTTACCAATTAAACTTATAATATCAAAAATATGTGGTCCTTTCATTGCTCCAACTAGAGATAATCGTAGTGGTTGCATTACTTTACCAAAACCTATTTCTTTAGAAGTAATCCATTCTTTAACAATCGTTTCTAAATTTTCAGTTGAAAAATCATCTATTTTGGTTAAAACAGCTATCAATTCTGCCATTAAAACAGCAGTACCATCTTTCCAAGCTTTTTTGGTTGCTTTTGCATCAAATTCGGTTGGTGAAATAAATAAAAAGTTAGATAACTCCCAAAAATCGGCAACAAAAATTGCTCTTTCTTTAATTAGAGTAACTACTTTTTTTAGGTATTCGGTATTAAAATTACTAAAACCTACATGATTTTCTAATTTTTTGGTTACAATTGGTTTAAATAAGGTTACCAATTCGTCTATCGGTTTTTGCTGTAAATATTGTTGTTGAAACCATTTAGTTTTATCTAAATCAAATCGAGCACCTGCTTTATTTACTTTTTCTAAACTAAATGCTTGAATTAGTTGTTCTAAAGAAAATATTTCTTGCTCTGTACCAGGATTCCAACCTAAAAAAGCCAACATATTTACCATTGCTTCTGCAAAGTAACCATCTTCACGATAACCTCTAGATATTTCATTTGTTTTTTCATCTAAATATGCTAACGGGAATACAGGAAAGCCTAATTTATCCCCATCTCGTTTACTTAGTTTTCCTTTTCCTGTTGGTTTTAATATTAATGGTAAATGTGCAAATTTTGGAGCTTCCCAATCAAAAGACCTATATAACAATACGTGTAAAGCCATAGATGGAAGCCATTCTTCACCACGAATTACATGGGTAATTTCCATTAAATGATCATCTACAATATTTGCCAAATGATAGGTTGGCATACCATCGGATTTGAATAAAATTTTATCGTCTAATAGATTTGTGTCTATTTTGACTTCACCACGAATTACGTCTTGCATAACTAATATTTCGTTAATTGGTGTTTTAAAACGAATAACGTATTTATCGCCATTTTTTAAACGTTTTTTAACTTCTTCATTAGACAAAGCTAAAGAGTTATTTAGTTTTTCGCGATTGTGCCAATTATAAATAAAGGTTTTCTTTTTTGCTTCGTGGTCTTTTCTATGAAAATTTAACTCTTCTGCAGTATCAAAAGCGTAATATGCTTTATTGTTTTCAATTAAAAAATCGGCGTATTTCTTGTATAGTTTTTTTCGTTCGGATTGACGGTATGGTCCGAATTTTTCGTTTTTATTTGGACCTTCATCAAAAGGAATATTACACCATTTTAAAGCATCGATAATATATTTTTCGGAATTTGCTACATATCTATTTTGATCGGTATCTTCTATACGTAAAACAAATGTTCCGTTATGTTTTTTTGCAAATAAATAATTAAAAAGTGCAGTTCTAACACCTCCAATATGTAAAGGTCCTGTTGGACTTGGTGCAAATCGTACTCTAACTGGTTTTGTCATGGTTATTATTTTAATTTGCAAAGATAATTTAATTTTAAAAAGTTTAAATGCGTTCTGTAAAAGAAAATTTTATATTTTACAATGGCGTAAAGGGGCGTTTTCCCCTTTTAGGAGTAGATCTTTTTTACTTACCTTTGTAACCACACAATATTTATTAACTTAATAATTTTAAAAATGGGAAAACAAATAACTCCAAAAGAAGCAGAAACTTTATGCGATAATTTTGATGCTAGATATACAGAATTGTCTAAATTAATTAAAAAAGATGACAATCGATCTGTTTTATTTTCGCTACAAGAAATAAAAAATTACATTAATTATTTAGAAAATGCCAAAACTAATGTAGATGGTATTCGTATTTATTTTGGTGCACATGATGCAAAAGATGGCGGTTTAGCTACGGTATTTTTAGCACCAACACAAGGTGCTAAGAATAATAAAAATTTAAATTGCTTAAATTTTGGAGTAGGAGGAGTCCCTCCTATTGATAAATATTAAGATCTTAAATATGTCTTATTCCATTTTTTTTATTATAAGTCTAACTATTATAATTAGTTTTTTTTATTATAAAAAATTTAAAGAAACCATTTATCGCTATTTTTTATATTTTTTATTAATTCCATTTTTTACTGAATTTATTTATAATATTGTTTTATATTGGTATTATAGTCATGGTATTGTTTTATTTAATTACTATATTTCATACAACTTTTATCTTATAAGTAGTTTTATTTTTTATTTTTTATTCTATAAATCAATAAGTAAAAATAAAAGAAATAAAATTATATTTTCTATTTTAAATTACGTTTTTATAGGCTATGCAATTTTTGATATTATTTTCTTAAAAAACAGTATTTTTAAAGGTCTCAGAACTTCGATTATTGTATTTGGAGGAATACTTTTATTAATTACCTTAATCTTATTTTTAATAGAAATTATTAATAGTAATAAAATTATTTTTAATATTGGTAAATCTTTTATTTTTTGGATAAGTACAGGTTTGTTATTGTTTTATGTTGGTATAATTCCGATAATGATCTCAATGAAATTTTTAAATTATAACGAAACGTATTCTTTTATTTTAGTAATTTTAAATGCAATTATGTATGGTAGTTTTGTAATAGGAATGGTTAAATCGGATACTAAATATAACTATTAAAAGTATGGTAAATACCAACATAACAACTGTTATTATAATAACTACACTAATTGTAGTTATATTATGTATTGCCTTAATTTATCTATTTGTATATAGTTTAAATCAAAAAAAACGATTAATCGAATGCCTAAATCAAAAAAAATAAAAGGATAAGTTGTATCTTGCAATAAAAAAAATATTGATATTACAAACTCAAAACACAACTGAATTATTAATTTTAGTTTCAACAATTGTCGTTGTTTTACTTGTATTTACCTTAATTTTTCTTTTTTTATTCATCCAATCTAAAAAAAAGCAATACTATATAGAGCGCATCAAAACACAAGAGCGATATGCTAAAGAACTTGCTCTATCGCAAAATGAAATTCGCGAAAAAGCCTTAGAAAATATTTCTTGGGAAATCCATGATAATGTAGGGCAGTTATTATCTGTTGCTAAATTGGAACTTAATAGATTAGAAACCAAAGTATCTGAAAAGATAAAACCAAATCTTATGGAAGTAACCGAACTAGTTTCGAAAAGTTTAAAAGATTTACGAGCTTTATCTAAATCTTTAAACCCTGTTTCGATCAAAAAAATAGGTTTAGTAGCAGCTTTACAGTTAGAAATAGATCGATACAATAGATTAAATTTTATTAAAGCAAATCTTAATATAATTAATAAGCCTTTTACTTTAAAAAAAGAAAGAGAAACCATTTTGTTTAGAATTATTCAAGAATTTATACATAATTCGGTTAAACATGCTAAAGGAAGCGAACTACATGTAACTTTATTGTACAAAAATAACACTCTTGAAATTACCGTTAGAGATAACGGAATTGGCTTTGATGTAAATGACCAAAGCACTAAAAAAGGTATTGGCTTACTTAATATGAAAGGACGTGCAGAACTATTAAATGCTGATTTTAAACTAGAATCTATTCCAAACAAAGGAACAACGGTATACATAAAATGTAAAAAATAGAAAATGAAAAAAATTAAAATAATAATAGTAGATGATCACGTTTTATTTTCAAGGGCTTTAAAAAATTTAATTGAAGATAATCCTGATTTCGAAATAATTGCACAATTAAAAAACGGATTAGAATTACAAGAGCATTTTAAAAAACCAACTATAAAAAAACCTGATATTATTTTAATGGATGTACAAATGCCTGTTGTTAATGGTATTGAAGCTACAAAATGGCTTTCCGAAAATTTTAATGATATTAAAGTTTTAGCTTTAACCATGGAAGATGAAGAGAAAACTATTTTACAAATGCTACGTGCTGGAGCAAAAGGATATTTGTTAAAAGACATACATCCTAGTGTACTACATAAAGCAATATACGAAACTTTAGAAAAAGGATTTTATTATACAGAACAAGTATCTGACACTTTACTACATGCAGATAAAATTAAGTTTAATTCTCTACCAAAGGTAACTTTAAAACCTAGAGAATTAGAATTTTTAAAACTAGCATGTAAAGAACTAACGTATAAAGAAGTTGCGGAAATTATGTGTTTAAGCCCTAAAACCATAGATGGTTATAGAGAAAAACTTTTTTCGAAACTAAACATTAAAAGCCGAATTGGTTTAGTTTTATATGCATTTAAAGAAAATTTGGTGGAATAACTATGATGTAGTTTGAGGTTAGTTATAAAAATTAGGAATTACTTACTATTATCATCACTTTTTTTACTAAGATGTATTAGACACTTATAAATGTAATAATATTTATATTGAAAAAAACATCTAAAATTTAGTACAAGCCTTTTTTAAAATTAAACTGATATTATTATTCACTACAAACAGTATAGGTGCTTATTTTTTAACCATTTTCTTAGTAATTACTTGCCCGTTTTCTAATTTAACCTTTACGAAAATAACACTGTTTTTAGCTAATTTAACAGCTAAGTTTATTTGAGAACTGTTATTTGATTTATTAACTAATTCTTGTCCTAATGTATTGTAAATACTGATTTGTTTTATAGTTAAATTACTATTTAAAGTTAAATAATCTATATTATCAATAATGGTTACATCATTATCTTTTGTAATATCATTAATAGCAGCAATGCTGTTTGTAAAGGTTATAGAAAATCTATCGTGATAATCTCCTGCTTCTACATTAATAGCAACAGGATTTCCTAAATTATAATACATACCAGTATTGTTATCTTTTAAATATACATTGTTTGGTGTAAAGTTTTCTAAAGCATCTACTTTAAAAGATAGTTCTCTTTGTTGGTCTAATTTAACATGTAACGGAATTTCTAAATCCTCATTATAATTAGGTTCTCCTGTTATTACATAATCTGATGTTTGATTTTCTACTATTACAGAAAAATCTGTTGGTCTAAAATCATACATTGGAGCATCGTGATTGTCTAATTCTCTAC
>CAMZLT010000259.1 GCA_947311745.1 uncultured Flavobacteriaceae bacterium
ATAGCAGTATAATTATTCGAAAAGGTTCTTCAAAAAATAGTATAAAAGCTTTTAGAAAACTAATAGGATATAAATCTTATGCAACATCTACAAAAAGTATAAATCCAGAAGAAGTTTCATATATAAGTATCCAATCTAATAATTTTAAGTTTAAAATAAATCATAATATTCCTAAATTTAAAAACAAATATGCTGTTGAAATAAAAAAATCGGCAACAGATAGAAATTCACCGATTTGGCAAGAATTAGGAATTGCTTCTACAAAAAAAGAAATCCGAACTTATCAATTTTTAGATAGTTTGGTAAAAGCAAAAAAAGTAGAAAAAAAATTGCGAACCTTACGAACCTTTTTAACAGGTCATTTTCCTACAAAAGTATTAGATATTGATTTAAGTAATGTTATAAACTTTAACAATCACGAAGGATTTAGACTTGGTTTTGGAGGTACAACTAACTCAAACATATCTAAATATTTTAAGCTTTCTGGATATATAGCTTACGGTCATAAAGACGATAAAATTAAACATAGTTATGGTGTAGATTTTAGATTAAATAACACTACAAACACTTGGGTTGGAGGAAGTCATATCAACGATATTTTTGAAGCAGGAAAAACAAAATTACTATTTAAAGAATCTAATTTTTCATTAATAAATCCTAGAAATATTAATATTAGTCAGTTTTATAAATATCGTGTTTCCGAAATTCATTTATATCATGATATTTCACCAAAATTAGTTAGTAAATTGCAGTTTGATACAGGTGTTTACCAAACAACGTTTGATTATACATTTATTAGCCGAACCCGTTTGTTAAACGTTTATAATTTAACCAACCTAACTCTTGCTTTTAAATGGTCGCCTTTTAGTAAATTTATGAAAACACCACAAGGAAAATTTACTACACAAAAAAAATTTCCAGTAATTAATACCGAAATAACTAAAAGTTTTAACAATTTACTAGATGGTGATTTTAATTTTTTAAAAGCTACTTCAAAAATAAAATACACGTTAAAAACCATAAAAAACGGTTCAACTGAGCTTTTGTTAAAAATGGGATTTATTTATGGCGAAGTACCACTTTCACATTTATATAATGTAAAACCAAACCACTCGGTAGTAGATCCTTGGCGAGCAAGAATAAACCTTTCTGGTACAGATGCCTTTGAAACGATGTTATTTAATGAATTTTTATCGGATAAATTTATCAGTTTTCAAATCAGACAAAATTTTGAAAAATTTAGAATCGGGAAAAAATTTAAACCAAAATTAAGTTTTATAACTCGTTTTGCTTTTGGAGATATTACAAATCCAGAAGTCCATAGAAATGTTAATTTTAAACGAATGAACCAAGGATATTTTGAATCTGGTTTGGTGTTTAACCAACTTTTTAAAGGCTTAGGGTTTAATACTTTTTATCGATTTGGAAAATACCAATTTTCAAAATTTGAAGACAATATTGCAGTAAAAATCACCTATGTAATTGATTTGTTTTAAAGAATACTATAGAGTTCATAAAAATAGAAATAAATTATAAAAATTCTATTTTACAATGTATTATGTATAAATAAGAGTCCATTTGAAGTAAATCAAATCGACTCTTATTAACCCGCAAAATTCACCACCATCTCATTATTTTTAATTAAAACACTTGTTTTACAATTTAATGATACCCAATTTGAAGGAGTTTGAAAGTATATTTATTCATCAGATCTACATCTAAACAAAGCTAATTTCATGAATTTTTGCGGTTAAACCAAACATAATTATAATCAGGTAAAAAATATAATAACACCAATTCAATATCAAAATTCGCCATCTTTTTTTCCGTTCAACTTCTCTAAAAAGCACACTTCTTTGAAATTAAACCAATATAAAACCGATTTATTTAGACAGCATTAAAATTTCATTAACAACAATTTCAGTAGTATAACGCTTGTTACCATCTTTATCCATATAAGTATTATATGTTATTTTTCCTTGAACAGCAATTTCTTTACCTTTGTCTAAAAACATTTCTGCAATTTCTGCTGTTTTTCCCCAAGCTGTAAGGTTGTGCCATTGTGTATTTTCTACACGATCACCTTTCGCATTTTTATAAGATTCGTTTGTTGCGAGTGTAAATTTTGCTAATTTTGTACCAGAATCTAAAGTGATGATTTCTGGTTTTTTTCCTAAATTTCCAATTAACTGTACATTGTTTCTTAACGTATTCATAAGATAAGTTTTAACTATTATTCGGGATTATTCCCTACCAAAATTCATTCGTTCGTTTTGACAGTGCAAATAACTAACAAACTGCAAATATTATTTGGTTAGTAATCGGTTACTTTCGTTTATAGTCGTTTGTAATTGTTTTTATTATTGAAAATCAATATGTTAATTTTTTATAAAAATATATTTTAATATTAATTACAGCAACTTTTTATTTTACGTATTTTTGTAAGATGATTCAGATAGGTAAAACATTAGTTTCGGAAGATATTATCGAAAAAGATTTTGTGTGTAATCTTAATGCTTGTAAAGGGCAATGTTGTATTGATGGAGATGCAGGAGCTCCGTTAGAGGAGGAAGAAACATCTATTATGAAAGATATTTTTCCTAAAATAAAACCATATCTACGTAAAGAAGGTTTGGATGCTATTGAAAAATATGGTTTATATACAACAAATGAGGAGGGCGAACATGAAACTACCTTAATTAATGGTGCAGATTGTGCTTATGTAATTTACGATGATAAAAAAGTGGCTCTTTGTGCTATTGAGGAGGCTTACAATCAAGGTGAAATTTCGTGGAAAAAACCAGTTTCTTGTCATTTATATCCAGTTCGTGTACGTGAATATTCCGAATTTTCGGGTATTAATTACGATAGATGGTCTATCTGTGATGATGCGTGTGTTTTAGGTAAAGAATTACAAGTTCCAATATATAAATTTGTAAAACAAGCATTGGTTAGAAAATTTGGCAAAGAATGGTATGCAGAATTAGAAAAGGTTGCTGATAATATGAAAAAATGATTTTTTATTAATAAAAAAGGGAGTGTAAATTATACTCTGTCTGATTTTAAGAGTGTTATAAAACGTGAAAATATTTACGTACATATAACAATAATCCCCATTTTTTATATCTGACTATTTAACATTTTGGATACGACTAATCAAAACTACGGGTGTGCATTTACCCAAACAGTACCATCCGTAAAATGTTCTTTTTTCC
>CAMZLT010000260.1 GCA_947311745.1 uncultured Flavobacteriaceae bacterium
TATTTCATTAAAATGTATGGTAGTAAACGTGCCGAGCAAGCATTTAAAATGTTTAATAGTATTATCAAGAAAAAAGTGCCAACGACTTCAGTTTGTGCACAAATTCGGGAACATATGAGCCATTCTGCAAGATTACAATTGGTACAATTTTTATTTGGAATTGCAAAAGCAGATAACGAAATACACGATTCAGAAATTAATGAAATACGAAAAATTGCTGGTTACCTATATGTTAGCCAAGCCGATTTTATTTCGATAAAGGCAATGTTTGTTGACGACACTTTTAATGCCTATAAAATACTTGAGGTTACCAAATCAGCAACAAATAACGAAATTAAAATCGCGTATCGTAAGTTAGTGAAAAAGCACCATCCAGATAAAGTTAGTCATCTTGGCGAGACCTATGTTAAAGCTGCTGAAGAAAAATTCAGAAAAATTCAAAAAGCATACGAGATCATTCAAAAAGAAAGAGGTTTGTAACATTTGTGTCTAACTTTTCGTGCAAAGATTTTACTTTTACCATATTAAACTACTAAAAATGGCTGTAAAATCTAAAATTTTAAATAAATCGGAACGTATTTTTGACTTAATAAAAAAAGCTTGGGAAAATCAATTAACCAACAAAATTGTTAGTTATACTTTGGTATATGTCTTTATTTTTTCAGGTCTTTTAAGTTATTTGGATAGGCACAATCTAATTTCGTTAGGTAAGCTAGACGAACTTTTTGCCAATCCACTTTTTGCAATAGAAATTTCTTTTACCTTATTGTTAATATTAGAATTACTAAGTTTAATTTTTGTTTTACACGAATCTGTAGCAAAATCAGTTGGTAAACAGTTTGAATTGTTATCCTTAATTTTTTTACGCTCAGGTTTTAAAGAATTTAGTCACATTACACACTTTAACTGGTCTGAAATGAACGAGTATGTATACCATATGTTTGCTTATGGCTTTGGTGCATTATTAATTTTTGTCATTTTAGGATTTACCGAAAAATTACGAAAACATGCTAGATTAACCGAAACAGAAGACGAGCAAAAAGAATTTATTCAAGTAAAAAAAATACTATCTATTTTACTATTTATTTCGTTTCTAATCGTTGGTTTTTACGATACAAAGCACTTGTTACAAACGGGTAAATATTTACATTCATTTCATTCTTTTTATACCGTTTTGATTTTTAGCGATATCGTAATTGTTTTAATTGCGTTACGTTATACTTTAAATTATTATAAAATATTTAGATATTCAGCATTTGTTTTGGCAACTATTTTTATTCGTATTTCACTATCTTTAAATACTTACAGTAATGTAATTATTGGTGTTTCTACTGCTTTTTTTGTATTTCTTTTAACCTTATCATATAATTATTTTATTAAGGAAGCAGAAACAGAATAATTTTTTTACTTAAATTTTATACTTGTTCAACATCAAAATACGTTATAAATTCGCCATATTTTTCTATTTTACTTCTATAAATTTAGTACGCATCGTTTGAAATCAAACTGATATTACAGGTTAAATAACTTTTCGTTTTATTCGCTGAGATAACATTGTTAAAAATTCGTAAGGTATGGTATTTAACTCTTTACTGATTCGTAAAATATCCTTTTGGGAATCAAATATAATCACCTCATCGCCTTCTTTGCAATTGATATTAGTAACATCAACCATTATCATATCCATGCATACATTTCCGATAATAGTTGCTTTTTTATGGTTTATGTAAACAAAACTGTTTTTATTTCCTAATTTTCTTGAAATACCATCTGCATGACCGATTGGTAAAGTCGCTGTTTTCGTTTTTTTTGTTGCAACAAAAGCACGATTATACCCTAAACTTTCTCCTTTATTAATAGTATGTATTTGAGATATTTTTGTTTTTAAAGTTAAAACATTTTTCAGCTTATTGGTGAATTTTGGTTCGTTTGCAAAACCAAACATTCCTACACCTAACCTAACCATATCCATTTGATATTCAGAATAGTTTAAGATTCCTGAAGTATTTAAAATATGATAATATGGTTTATTTTTTAATGCTTCAGTAAAGGGATTTTTTATGCTTTCAAACAAATGAATTTGCTTAATTGTAAATTCTTTTTCGGCACTATCTTCACTTGCCGCTAAATGCGAAAAAATGGATTTAATACTAATATTTGGATTATTTTTCACCAATTTCAAAATTTCTGAAACATCTTCCTTTACAAAACCCAATCTATTTAAACCAGTATTAAATTTAAGATGAATAGGATACCTTTTAAGATTTTTCTTTTTAACTATTTGAATGAATTTTTTTAAACCATTTAATGAATAAATATTTGGTTCTAGCGAATGTTTTATAATTTTTTTATAATTTTCTATCTGTGCGTGTAGTACAATAATAGGTAATATTATATTGTTTTTTCTAAGCTGAATACCTTCTTTAGTATAAGCAACGGCAAGATAATCTATATTATTTTTCTGTAAAATTTTTGAAATTGATACAGCATCGCTTCCGTAAGCAAAAGCTTTTACAACTGCTACCATTTTAGTTTTTTGATGCAGTTTTGATTTAAAAAAAGCGATATTTTTTACTAAATTATCGGTATTAATTTCTAAAATCGTAGGATGCATTAGCTTTCTTTTTGTTCGGATATAATTTCGCTTTGATTAAAAGTAGTGTCTTGTTTTGAAGCTAACAATTCTTTTTTCCTCTTTTCATTTAACAAATCTAAACTTTCTTTAGATAACATTGCTTTTTCTTGTTGCTCTCTAATAGCTTTGTAGTATGCAGCTCTGCTTAAAGGTTCGTATTCTTGCGTTTCGCCAAGTAAAACAAGTTTATCATTTTCTACTGTTCTATGGCTAAAATGTGCAAGATTACCAGTTCGTGTACAAACAGCATGTACTTTAGTAACATATTCAGCAGTTGCCATAAGTGCCGGCATCGGTCCAAAAGGATTTCCTTTAAAATCCATATCTAAACCAGCAACAATTACACGAATTCCTTTATTTGCAAGATCGTTACAAACCTGTACGATACCTTCATCAAAAAATTGAGCTTCGTCAATACCAACAACATCTACATTATCTGCAAGAATTCTAATATTTGCTGACGATGGTACAGGAGTAGAACGAATTTCGTTAGAATCGTGTGAAACCACCATTTTATCATCATATCTCGTATCGACAGATGGTTTAAAAATTTCTACATTCTGTTTGGCAAATTGTGCTCTTTTTAATCTGCGTATGAGTTCTTCGGTCTTACCAGAAAACATCGATCCACAAATTACTTCAATCCATCCAAATTTTTCTTTATGATTTACTGTATTTTCGAGAAACATTTAGTACTTTTATATGGTTTAAAATTTTATTACTTTTGCAAACAACAAATTTAGTAAAATAAATCAGTCATAATATAATTTTAAAAAGCAACTTATGCACAAAAAATTGGAAGCCGAATTAATTAGTATTGCTCATCAAATCTTACAAATGAAAGATAAAGATGATGTAGTTAAATTAAAAAACAAAGCAAAAGATGTTTACGAAAAACTATCTGTTTTAGATTTTGTTAATAACTATTTTTTAACAACACCGAATGCAATTGACGATAAAAAAGAAATTCTAGCAAAAATAGAAGGAGTTTCAAGTCAAATTAAAAAAAAGGAAATTGCAACTGTTGAAACGCCTGTGGTTAAAGAGGAAACAACAATTTCTAAAGAACAAATTCAACAAGAAAATGATGCAATTGCTGCCGAAATAAACAAACAGACTGAAGAAATACTAAAAAAAGAAGCAAAAGAAATTGCGGCTAAACTTGTTAAAAAGGAACTATTAAAACAACAAGAAAACGCTGCTAAAACAATAGAAAATTCTCTTGCCCAAAACGAAGAATTTAAAGACTCAATTCCTGCTGACGTTGCAGCAAATTTATTTGAAAAAGCTTCCAAAATAACCAAACCAGCAGCACAAGAAACTAGTTATTTAGAGCAAAAAGAAATTGTGAAAGAAGTAGTTCCTCCAAAGCCAAAACCCGTTATAAAATCAAAACCAATTCAAGAAAAGACACGTAGTTCTGTTAATGATAGGGTTTTTTCAAATAAAATTCAAATTGGTCTAAACGATAGAATTGCTTTTGTAAAACATTTGTTTAATTTTAGTCAAGAAGATTTTAATCGTGTTTTATCCCAATTAAATACGTTTACTACCGAACAAGACGCAAAAGATTTTGTTAGCAAAGTAGTGCAGCCAGATTATAACTGGACAGGAAAAGAAGAGTATGTAGAACGATTATTAATGCTTATCGAAAGACGATTTGCATAACTATTTTTCTAATTTTATCCGTTTTTAATTAACACAAATCATTACGATAGAGTACGCATAAAATATTTTTTCTGTAATAAATAATTGTTATAAAATTAAGTAAGGATAGAAGTATTCCTTTAAAAATAAGATAATTTGAAGCAAAAACCAACATCCTTAACTAAAATTGCACTCAAAAAATTTAAACAAAATAAAATTGCTTTAATTTCTTTTTGGTATATTGTTTTTTGTGGATTTATTGCGGTTTTTGCTTATGTTTTTGCCCCTGATAATTCGCCAAATGCAAAAATACAACATATTGAAATACATACTAAAAAACCTTTTTTTAAAACCAAATTATATAAAGAACATCGTAAAAAAGAAGCCAATAACTCTTTTTTAAAAACTCTTTTTTTTGGTGATAAAAATTATGCAATTGAAACTGTTATCAATAAAGCTATTAGAAAAAAAGATACCTTAAAATTGTTTTTGTACGCACAAGATACCACTTTGTCCAAACAAAAAAACATTCTGATATCAAAACAGAATACAGAATATAAAATAGTAAATAAAACTTTTTATTTAGGAACCGATAAATACGGAAGAGATTATCTAAGTAGAATGCTTATCGGAACACGAATATCCTTTTTTATTGGATTTATTGCTGTATTTATTTCCTTACTTATTGGTATTAGTATTGGTGCAATTGCAGGTTATTTTGGCGGAAAAATAGACATATTTGTAATGTGGTTAATCAATGTAACGTGGTCAATTCCCACCTTATTAATGGTAATAGCAATCACTTTGGCATTAGGTAAAGGTTTTTGGCAAGTTTTTATTGCTGTTGGTATGACTATGTGGGTTGAAGTAGCAAGGGTTGTTCGTGGCGAAATAATGAGTGTAAAACAACAACAATATGTAGAAGCTGCTCGTGCCCTAGGGTTTTCTAATTTTAGAATTATTTCCAAACACATTTTGCCAAATATTATGGCATCTGTTATTGTAATTTCTGCCGCTAATTTTGCCGCTGCTATTCTTATTGAAAGCGGATTAAGTTTTCTTGGAATAGGGGCACAACCACCAACACCTTCTTGGGGAGCAATGATAAAAGACCATTACAATTATATAATCTTAGGAAAAGCATATTTAGCTATAATTCCTGGGTTAGCAATAATGAGCTTAGTAATGGCTTTTATGCTTGTTGGCAATGGGTTACGAGATGCTTTAGATGTTAAAAATTAATACAATGGAATTATTTAAAATCCTTAATAAAAATTTTAAAACACTGGCTTCTTCTAAGTTAATTTTAAAAGAAATGGAACAAATAGTTTCTTTTGCCAAATTTAAAAAAGGAATTACAATTTTAAAAGAAACAAGCTATGTACAAGTTATTCCGTTAGTAGTTTCAGGTGCTATTAAGGTTTTTAAAGAAGAGGAAAACGGAAACGAAGTTCTATTATATTACATAAAACCAGGCGAAAGCTGTATTATGTCTATTATGGCTGCTGAGAAAAACCTTCCTGTAAATATCCGAGCAGAAATTGAAGAGGATGCAGAACTCATTTTAATACCAAAAGATAAACTTTGGAATTTACGTAAAAATTTTCCAAATTGGAATTTATTCGTCTATGAATTGTTTAACAATAAATTTGAAGAAGTCATAGATATGGTTAAAATTTTAACCTTTAGCAATAAAGAGAAACGTTTAATGGAATATTTACACAAAAAAACAGTTTTAAATAATTCGGATACCGTTTATAAATCGCATCAAGAAATTGCAAACGAGTTAGGTTCATCACGCGAAGTCATTTCTAGATTGCTAAAAAAATTAGAAAATGACAAAAAAGTGCAACTGCAACAACGAAAAATAAAAATCTTGTAACAAGTGTCACCAAATTTACAATACAAGCATTTGTATCTTTGCTATAGAAATTAATTTTAAATATAATATATCATGAAAAAAAATGTAGGAAGTATCGACAAAATTGCACGAATTGTTATTGCTATTGTAGCGGCATATTTTGCAAATCAAGGTGATTTTGAATCTAGCTGGATTAGTATTGCTTTATATGCCGTTGCAATTATTATGCTAATAACATCGCTTATGGGAAGTTGCCCTATCTATTCTTTAATAGGTCTAAAAACAAAAAAATAAAAATACATTCCTAAAAAATAATCAAACACCTGATAATCAGGTGTTTTTTTTTATGTAAAATACCTAAAAAGTAACAAATGTTACAAAAGTAATCTTAAATTATTTGTAATTTACGAACCCAAAAAATACAGAATTATTAATTTAACTAATTAAACTTAACAATATGGCAAAACATCATTAAATATTAATTATTGGAGGAGGAACTGCAGGAATTATGGTTGCTGCACAATTATTAAAAAAGAATCCTAAAGTTGATATTGGTTTATTTGAACCAGCAAAAAAACACTATTACCAACCTGCTTGGACATTAGTAGGAGCAAACACCTATGATTATGAAAAAACAGCTCGTAGTATGGTATCAGTAATGCCTAAAGGTATTAATTGGATTAAAGAATATGTTAGCGATTTAGATCCTGCTAACAATAAAGTAACAACTAAAGATGGTAATGAATTCACCTATGATTACTTAGTTGTTGCTCCTGGTTTACGTATGGCTCCTGAATTAGTAAAAGGCTTACCTGAAGCAATGGATAAAGGTGTAGTTTGTAGTAATTATACCGATCCGAATCACACTTGGGATGTGCTTAAAAACTTTAAAGGAGGAACAGCATTATTTACACAGCCAACAACACCTATTAAATGTGGAGGTGCTCCTCAAAAAATAATGTATTTAGCAGAAGATCACTTTGTAAAATCAGGAGTTAGAAACAAAACTAATGTTATTTTTGCAACACCAGGGAGTGTTATATTTGGTGTGAAACCAATTGCAAAAACGTTAATGGAAGTGGTAGATAGAAAAGATATTAATTTACGTTTTCATCATAAATTAGTTGAAGTGGATGCTGAAAAACAAATTGCTTGGTATGAAATTGGTAAAGATATAAAAGCAGGAGGATGTGTGGTTATGTCTGGTGATAATGAAGGCAAAACAATTGACGAATCTATTCAGTATAATTATAAAAAAAATGATGCTATTAAAGAAAATGGTCGTTATGGAATTAAATTTGATATGATG
This sequence comes from uncultured Flavobacteriaceae bacterium, assembly GCA_947311745.1. Classification (GTDB taxonomy): domain Bacteria; phylum Bacteroidota; class Bacteroidia; order Flavobacteriales; family Flavobacteriaceae; genus S010-17. The sequence goes on from CAMZLT010000260.1 coordinate 7,453, forward strand.
CATTTGGCTCCACCACAAGCTGCTCCTAAATTTATAGCAAGTTCTCCTTTAGCAAATGAAGGAGGATGGGTAAGCGTAAGTGATAAAACATTACAGCATACAAAATTTGACAATGTATTTGGATTAGGTGATGCAGCACAATTACCAACAGCAAAAACAGGAGCTGCAATTCGTAAGCAAGTACCTGTTGTTGTAGGTAATATTTTGCATATGATTAGTAGTAAAAACTTAGACAACAGTAAAGAATACAAAGGATATTCGTCTTGCCCATTAGTTACTGGTTATGGTAAAATGGTATTAGCATAATTTACGTACGGAAGTGTTTTTGCACCAGACCCAAAGCTAAAGCAATTTCCATTAATGATTAGTGATTCCTCTAAAGAACATTGGCGTTTATGGATGCTTAAAAAATATATTTTACCATATTTATATTGGAACAAAATGTTAAAAGGTGTAGAAGTTTAAAAAACAAATGTCATTACTATATTTTATATTTAAAAAAATTACTTGTACATAAGAGTATTTTTCTTTAGATGGATATAAAATCCAAATATAGTGATGATTTCTTTTTAATACCTGTTTAATTTCAAAAGGCGTGAATTAAATTTTAAATATTTTTTGTTTTATAAGCTAAAAAAAATTAAATATAACCATAGTTATAGTCAATTTTTTAGAAATGTAGAACGAAAAAAAATGAATTTATAACGCCTTTTGATGTTGAACTGATGTATAGAAATTAAGAGAAAATAATTTATTATGCTATTTCATATATCATAATGTATTATACCTTTAAGTATTATCATAAATTATATGCATTAAATTTGTAGTAGAACCAATTTAAAATAATCATTCAATTAGTTTTAAATCTTTATCATAAAGACCAACTAAAATACTTTTACCAGAATTATCAATTTTAAGACCACCGTATTTTGCTTTTTCAAATTTTTTAGCATTTCCTTCTTGAAAAAAATACGATTCTGCACCGAAATTAATATCCCAGTTGTTAAAGGTATAGTTTATTAAATATTCATCACTTTCTAATGGTGTGGTATTATCTTGTAATCTTATTTTTTTGGCAATTCCTTTTTCGGAAAGCTTAACTACACAGTACCCTCGTTTAGCAATAGTGTCTAATCGTAAATCTCTTGCAATTTTATATTGTAAACGCATGTAATCACCCTGCATTAAAGACCTAGGATCTACAGGAGCAAGTTTTAATAAAACTAAAGTTCCTTCCGTTAAGGTTTTTTCTTTCTTTAGTACAGATTTGTTAAATAATACTACTAAAATTAGTAAATTTATTAGAATTATAATGTTCTTATATTTTTTCATTTTTTGTAGATTTTAAAATTAAAAAATAGAGTATAAGAAATAAAACACCAGAGCTAAAAAGTAAAATGGATTTTGTTAATAGCGTAAAATGTAAGTCGTAATAAAATTGTGAAATGAAATAAATCAAGGATAAAATACCAAGCACTATTCCTATTTTATAGTTGGTATAAAAACTAAGTAAAATTAATAAGATTGCACCTAATATCGAAGGTGAAATAGACGTTGCACTTAAAATTAAAAAACTTATAATATAAATGCTAATTTTAGTTTGTTGTTGCTGAATTTTTAAGGTATTTAGTGTTTTATAGATAACAAAAAGATTTGCGATAATTAAGATAGCAGAAAAGAACCAAACCCAATTGGTTTGAATTTTGTAAAAATGTCGCAAACCAAAAAAACCTAAACTAAATAAAAAGGAAACAACCAATCCGATTTGTAATGCCTCATACGATTTAGATATTTTAGGAATTAAAACCAATTTTGCCTCTTGTAAAAAAACAATAAGCAAAGCTAACACAATTAAAACATTATAAAGATGTATTAAGCTATATGTTTTGTTTATAAACACTAATAAAATAACCAAACTACCAGTAACGGTTAAAACCGAAAGGAAAGAAAAAATATAATTATTGGTAAGTGTAAAAGCTACAATACCAATACACAAGGTTAAAAAGGTAACTATATTTGGATTTACATCAAGTTCAATCAAACCAAGACTAAGTAGCGTTATTCCCACAACATATATGGAAATACTAAAGGTATCTGTAAGGACAGTTTCTGAATTTTTGTTTAAAAATATTGCAAAAATAACAAAAGTAACTCCTGTAAGTGTAAGTGCAATTTCCGAAGAATATATTCCAGATAAAACCAACAAACCTACAAAGGCTAATGTGCCTATAAAACCACCAATAATCGAAAGTATTTTTATTGCAATACTAGTATGATTGTCATATTGCTGCTTGTATTCTTTAATAATATCCGATTCGTTATATTCAAAATTATCCAATTCGGATTGGATTTGTAGTAACTTATTTTTTATGTTTATATCGTTAACCATTTCGCCATTTTTTTTGAATATCCATAAGTTTTTTAATCATAAAAGTAGTAGCGATAATTACGAATACTCCTGTAAAAAAAAGCATTTCCAAACTATCAAAATGTACAAGTCTCATTAACATTGCTGCGATCATTATAATTATACTAAACGGAATGGTAGCCAAATACAAACTACGTTTTTTTAAAAAACCATAATAAATACCTAAACTGTATGATAGAACCGTTACGATAAATAATACACCAAAATAAGAAGTGTTTTTTTCGACAATTCCGTAAACCATCCCAATAGTTGTGATAATACCAATAGAAATTACCAAAATATTTTCAAACCAATTCGGAATTTTAAAATTTTGCTCTTTAAAAAATAAAGTGAAAAACAAGAATATAGCATTCCCAAAACTATAAATTGTATAAAGCATCATACTAGAAAAATCAGAAGAAACTTGTTTGACATACAAACTAAAAGTAAGATTAATCAGCATAATAAAAAGCAACCACAACGGAGCAAAATCCGAAACAAAAACCCAAACAGCAATAGCCAAAGTCCAACCAAAGAAAAAGTCATACGCATTAGCTCCTGTTTGGTAAATTTGCCCAAAAACAGCAAATAAAACACCAACTAAAATGCTAATTCCTGTTAGTAAAACATTTTTAAAAAGCGGTTTAAATTTACCGAATACTGTAACTAATGTTAGTGTAATTATCAAAAATTCTACCAAGCCAATTTTGGCAAATTTGTGTAAATTATCCCAGTTATAGGCAAAGAAAAATAAAATTCCAGCAATGCTAAAACCTACACCAAGACTTAAAAATAAAATTTGTAAAAATTTACGCCAAGATGTCGCATCAGAATACACGTATTTCTCTAAAAATTTTAGAATAGTATTTTCTTTCCAATTACTATTTCGGCTAATTATATGGATCTCCTTTCTATCTAATTTCCCCATCATTAAAAATTATTTTGTAAAAGTACAGTAAATTTTCCGATAGCATAATAAATTACGTATTTTTGCCCTTTAAAATAAAAAAATGAGTCTAAAACAACAAATACAAAATTCCGTTATTGAAGCAGTCAAGAATATTTTTGACAAAAATATAGAAAATGTTGATTTTCAAGAAACTAGAAAAGATTTTGAAGGAGATATCACTCTTGTAGTATTCTCTTTGTTGCGACACATAAAAGGAAATCCTGTAGAAATCGGAACTAAAATTGGCGAATATTTAGTACAAAATAACGATTTGGTAACCAATTTTAATGTGGTAAAAGGATTTTTAAATCTTGTAATTGCCGATTCTTATTTTTTAAAGACTTTTAAAAACGCTTTCGCGGAAGACAATTTCGGTTTCCAAAACCAAACTTCCCAAGATGCCGTAATGGTAGAATATTCCTCGCCAAACACCAATAAACCGTTGCACTTAGGTCATATTCGTAACAATTTACTTGGTTATGCGGTTGCCGAAATTTTAAGAGCATCTGGTAAAAAAGTATATAAAACCCAAATAATTAACGATAGAGGAATCCATATTTGTAAATCTATGTTAGCATGGAAACGATACGGAAATAACCAAACACCAGAAAGCACTGGTTTAAAAGGCGATAAACTAGTAGGAAATTACTATGTAAAATTTGACCAAGAATATAAAAAAGAAATTTCTGATTTAGTAGCAAACGGAATGGATACCGAAATTGCAAAAAAACAAGCTCCTATTTTGCTTGAAGCACAAAAAATGCTACAAAAATGGGAATCAGGAGATACAGAAACAGTTGCATTATGGAAAAAAATGAACCAATGGGTTTACGATGGATTTGAAACCACTTATAAAAATCTTGGAGTAGATTTTGACGCCTTATATTACGAAAGTCAAACCTACCTTTTAGGAAAAGAATTTGTAGAGCAAGGTTTAAAAACAGGTGTTTTTTATAAAAAAACAGACGGTTCGGTTTGGTGCGATTTAACCGATGAAGGTTTAGATGAAAAAATCGTTTTGCGTAGCGATGGTACAGCAGTATATATTACACAAGATATTGGTACAGCGATACAACGTGTTAAAGATTATCCTGATGTAAATTCAATGGTTTATACCGTTGGTAACGAGCAAGATTACCATTTTAAGGTATTGTTTTTAATACTTAAAAAATTAGGATTTGAATGGGCAAAAAATCTATTCCATTTATCATACGGAATGGTAGATTTGCCAGAAGGAAAAATGAAATCACGAGAAGGAACGGTTGTAGATGCAGATGATTTAATGCTACAAATGAGCAGTACAGCTAAAGAAATCTCACAAGAATTAGGAAAATTAGAAGGCTATTCAGATAATGAAAAAGAAAAACTGTACAAAGTAATCGGTATGGGAGCTTTAAAATACTATATTTTAAAGGTAGATCCTAAAAAAAGAATTTTATTCGACCCAAAAGAAAGCATAGAATTTAACGGAAATACAGGCCCATTTATTCAATATACTTACGCTAGAATTCAATCTATTTTACGAACCGCAACTTTTGATTATTCAAAAAATATAGACTCTATTAATTTACAAGAGAAAGAACGAAATGTAATCAAACAATTAAATAATTTTTCTGAAATTATACAAGTAGCAGCAAAAAATTACAGTCCAGCAATTATTGCAAACTACACCTATGATTTAGTTAAAGAGTATAATTCTTTTTATCAAAGTCTATCTATTTTTAATTGCGAAGATTTAGATACCAAAATATTTAGAGTACAATTATCTAAAAAAGTTGGCGATACTATAAAATTAGCCTTTAGAACGTTAGGAATAGAAGTGCCAGAAAGAATGTAATTAGAATGATGTATCCAACTCTAAAATTAGCACAATTAGCTTTGCATTATTGTAAAGAAAATAACATAAAACACATTGTTATTTCTCCAGGTTCGCGAAATGCACCGTTAACAATAGGTTTTTCAAACGATGCTTTTTTTAATAGTTATAGTGTTGTAGATGAGCGTTCAGCAGGTTTTTTTGCTTTGGGGATTGCACAACAAATTCAACAACCAGTTGTATTAGTTTGTACTTCAGGTTCGGCTTTACTAAATTATTATCCAGCAATTGCCGAAGCGTATTACAGTAACATTCCACTACTTATTTTATCTGCGGATAGACCAAAGCACCTTTTAGAAATTGGTGATGGACAAACCATAAGACAAGAAAATGTCTATGCAAATCATATTTTAAAATCCATTTGTTTAGATGAAGTTGCATTAGAAAAATCAAGTATTCAATTTAATGAAGCCATCCAGATAGCTAAAGAAAAATCAGGACCAGTACATATAAATATTCCATTTGATGAACCTTTATATAATACTACATCTACAAAATATAACTTTGTTAAAATAAAAAAAACACCCAAAAAAACGCTATTAAACGAAACGCCATTAGAAGTAGATTTTTTAGAAAAATTTGCTAAAATTTGGAATGCGAGTTCTAAAAAAATGATTTTAATCGGAGTTCATTATCCATCAGAATTACTTCAAAAACAAATAGAACACGTTTTAAAAGACTCGTCGGTTTTGATACTGACCGAAACAACTTCAAATATATATTCTTTAAATACGATTAACAGTATTGATAAACTAATAATTCCGTTATCCGAATGCGAATTACAAGAACTCCAACCAGAAATTTTAGTAACTTTCGGAGGAATGATAGTTTCAAAAAAAATAAAGCAATTTTTACGAAATCACCAACCAAAACACCATTGGCATATTGATAAAAAACGAAGTCAAGATACCTATCACTGCCTAACACAACATTTTAAAATATCTATTGAATTATTTTTTAGTCAATTTTTCTTTTTAACTAAAAATGTAAAAAGTGATTATCAAAAGAAATTTTTAGAAATTAAAGAAAAACGTACTCAAAAACACCAAAATTTCCTTAAAAAAGCAGTTTTTAGTGATTTAAAAGTGTTTGATGTTGTTTTGAACTCCTTCCCAAAAGAAAAAATACAACTTCAAATAAGTAATAGTTCTATTATTCGATATACACAACTTTTTGATTTACCAACAAACAATACTATTTTTTGTAATAGAGGTACAAGCGGAATTGATGGTAGTACTTCTACGGCAATAGGTGCAGCATTCATCGAAAAAAATCAAACCGTTTTAATTACAGGAGATATTAGCTTTTTTTACGATAGCAATGCCTTGTGGAATAAATATATAAAACCAAATTTCAGAATAATTTTAATTAATAATTCAGGTGGAGGAATATTTCGGTTTATTGAAGGACCAAAATCAACCAAATCATTAGATTATTTTGAAACTTCGCATAATTTAACAGCCGAATATTTATGTAAAATGTTTAATTTTGAGTACATTATAGTGAATAACTTACTAGATTTAACCGAAAAATTGTCCGATTTTTACAAAGAAAGCTCCCTACCAAAACTTCTTGAAATCCAAACACCAAAAGAGACAAACGACATTGTGCTTAAAAATTTTTTTAAAGCATTATAATAAATTTTAAAATGTTAAAAACTTTAGTTCTATTTTTTTTATTTTTTTCATATATTTGGTACGTTATTTAACAACACTTAAAAAATTATAATTATGAGTAAAAGAGATGAATTAATTGCATTATATGCAAAAGAATTAAAAGAAAAAGCAAATGTAACTCCAGATATGGATTTACTAACAAAAGTTACTATTGGTTGTGGCCCATCTATTTATAATAGAGATGCAGCATCAGTAGCTTGTGGTCAAGAAAAAGAGTTAGAAACAGTTAAGAAAAACTATTTAATAAAAAAATTAGGTTTAGCAGATGGCCCTAAATTAGACGAAGCAATCAAAGAAGTTTGTGAACAAATGGGAACATCAAACAGAAATAAATACAGAGCAATGTTCTATTATTTATTATGTGTTAAATTTGGTAAACAAAATATTTATAACTAGATAATTAACCAATCTTAATATTGAAAAATCGCTTAAATTAGTTTTTAAGCGATTTTTTTGATAAAAAGAGATATTGTTTCATATATTTGTTAACAACAAATATTACTTATTTTTTATGAAAACTATTATACAATTATTTTTTATTATTATTACAAGTGTTTCTTTGGCACAAAAAACAAATTCCATTGAAGCTACATCATTTACTCAAGCAGTTGAAAAAGGTTTGATAGAATCTGTTTCTATAAACAATACGAGAGTAAAAGAATCAACTATAACAAGTACTAATGATATAATTACATATTTTCCGAATAGAAATTCATTAACAACCGCTTGTACAGGAACATTAATTCTAGAAGATTTTGCAGGAGGACCACAAAATGTTAGTAATACAGGTTGTGATGGCGATTTTTCTGTTGCAGGGAATAGTTGTTTTTCAGCAGGAGAAATCCAAGCAGGAATAATTGTAACATCATCCGATACTAGTGCTAGTGATTATATGGCATTCACAGCAGCAGGATTTGCTTCAAATACAGTTGATGTTGTAGGCACAAACCAGTTTCCGTCGTATACAATTTTAGAATTTACCGATGGAATGACAAACACCGTAGCTCTTGATTTTTATAGCTTACCTTTTGGAGGCACTGTAGAAGCAAGAGTTTTTGGAGTTGATTCAGGGTTGTTAGATACCGTTTCAATAACAGATTTACCAGGACCAGTATTTTTCGGTTTTATATCTTCCGAAGCAATTTTAAAAATTGAATTTCAAGATACAGGAAGTTTTGTTGAAATGGTTGGACAAGTAGAATTTGGATCTTGCGAAGCTACAAATTCAATCGAAAATATAACACGTGAAAAAATTGAATATTATCCAAATCCTATAAATGACAATCTTACCATAAAAGCAGCACATACTATAAAGTTTATTAGTATAACAAATGTTTTAGGGCAACAAATAAAACATAGTACACCATTTGCTAATAGCATAACTATAGATGTTTCGAACTTAGACAAAGGGACTTATTTTGTAAAAACACAGATTAGTAATAAAATCGAAGTTTTTAAGATTATAAAAAAATAAGAACATATAAAATTTAAGATGTTGTCATTATGATCGATAGAATAATAAAACATTTATTATTCTATCGACCATTTTTATAATTTTCCATTTTTACATATTCATTTTAATAGTATTTTAGTAACTTCGCCAATTGAAATATTTTTTAAAATGAGTGGTAAATTTAAGACATACAAAGGTTTAAACCTTACAGAAACAGCAAACGAAATATTACATTTTTGGGAACAAGAAAATATTTTTCAAAAAAGTATTATACAACGTAACGAAAACAAACCTTTTGTATTTTATGAAGGACCACCATCGGCAAATGGTTTACCAGGAATTCATCACGTAATGGGGCGAACCATAAAAGATTTATTTTGCCGATACAAAACCATGCAAGGATTTCAAGTAAAACGTAAAGCAGGTTGGGATACGCATGGTTTACCAATAGAACTTGGTGTAGAAAAAGAATTAGGAATTACCAAAGAAGATATTGGTACTAAAATTACGGTAGAACAATATAACGAAGCTTGTAAAAAAGCAGTCTTAAAATATACCGATATTTGGGAAAACCTTACCAAAAAAATGGGGCATTGGGTAGATATGAACGATCCGTATATTACCTACAAACCTAAATATATGGAAACGGTTTGGTGGTTACTTAAACAAATGTATTCTAAAAATTTATTGTACAAAGGATATACCATTCAGCCATATTCACCAAAGGCAGGAACTGGTCTTAGCTCACACGAAATTAACCAACCAGGTTGTTATCAAGATGTTACCGACACTACGATTGTAGCACAATTTAAAGCAATAAAACCAAATGCTAAGCCTTTTTCAAAAAATTTAGATTGGAGCGATACCTATTTTTTAGCTTGGACAACAACACCTTGGACTTTACCAAGCAATACAGCTTTAACTGTAGGAAATAAAATAGAATATGTTTTGGTAAAAACATTTAACCAATACACATTCAAACCAATGCAAGTTATTTTAGCAGAAGCTTTAGTAGGAAAGCAATTTGGTAAAAAATACACTTTAGTAGAAAACATTTCGGACTTAGAATCGTACAATCAAGGCGATAAGAAAATTCCGTATATAGTTGTAGATTCTTGTAAAGGGAAAGATTTAGTAGGTATTAAATACGAGCAATTATTACCATACACACTTCCATATCAAAACCCAGAAAATGCTTTTAGAGTTATTGCAGGAGATTTTGTTACTACCGAAGATGGTACAGGTATCGTACATACAGCACCAACTTTTGGGCAAGATGATGCTAAAGTAGCAAAAGAAGCAAAACCAGAAGTTCCACCAATGTTGGTGTTAGATGAATATGATAATCCTGTTCCGCTTGTAGATTTACAAGGAAAATTCCGTAAAGAAATGGGTGAATTTGCAGGTAAATACGTTAAAAACGAATATTATAACGAAGGTGAAGCTCCAAATAAATCAGTTGACGTAGAAATTGCTATAAAATTAAAAGAGGAAAATAAAGCCTTTCATGTAGAAAAACACAAGCATAATTATCCGCATTGTTGGCGAACCGATAAGCCAATTTTATATTATCCGTTAGACAGTTGGTTTGTAAAAGTAACCGAAAAACGCGATAGAATGTTTGAGCTAAACCAAAGCATAAACTGGAAACCAAAATCTACAGGAACAGGTCGTTTTGGAAATTGGCTTAAAAACGCAAACGATTGGAACTTATCTCGATCTCGTTTTTGGGGAATTCCGTTACCTATTTGGCGAACAGAAGATGGTACAGAAGCAATTTGCATTGGTTCGGTAGCAGAATTAAAATCCGAAATGAAAAAAGCAATAGATGCTAATTTTATGCAAGAGGATATTTTTGCTGATTTTGAAGTCGAAAATATGTCCGAAGAAAACTACGATAAAATAGATTTACACAAAAATATTGTAGATAAAATTATACTAGTTTCCGATAGTGGTAAACCAATGAAACGCGAAAACGATTTAATAGATGTTTGGTTTGATTCAGGTTCTATGCCTTATGCACAACAACATTATCCGTTTGAAAATAAAGAAACTATAGACGAAAATAAATTTTTCCCAGCTAATTTTATTGCCGAAGGTGTTGACCAAACTCGTGGTTGGTTTTACACACAACACGCAATTGCAACTATGGTTTTTGATTCTGTAGCTTATAAAAATGTCGTTTCAAATGGCCTTGTTTTAGATAAAACAGGAAAAAAAATGTCCAAACGTCTTGGCAATGCTATTGAACCTTTCGGAGCAATTGATACATACGGAATTGATGCCATTCGTTGGTATATGATTTCTAATGCAAACCCTTGGGATAATTTAAAATTTGACCTAGCAGGAGTAGAGGAAGTAAAACGTAAATTTTTCGGAACGCTTTATAATACCTATTCCTTTTTCGCATTATATGCAAATATCGATGCCTTTGCTTACGCTGAAGCGGAAATAGCTATCGATAAAAGACCAGAAATTGATAGATGGATATTATCCGAACTAAATACACTTATCCAAAATGTAGAAGCATTTTATAACGATTACGAACCTACAAAAGCAACAAGAGCAATTCAAAATTTCACTACCGAATATTTAAGTAATTGGTATGTACGATTAAGTAGAAGGCGATTTTGGAAAGGCTCCTATGAGACCGATAAAATTTCGGCATACCAAACCCTTTACACTTGTATGAATACACTTGCAAAGTTAATGGCTCCAGTAGCTCCGTTTTTTGCTGATAGATTGTATAAAGATTTAAACCAAACAACAAATAAAGAGGAATTCAATTCGGTACATTTAAGCTTTTTTCCTAAATATAACGAATCGTTTGTAGATAAAGATTTGGAGCGAAAAATGCAAAAAGCACAAAAAATTTCCTCGATGGTATTGTCTTTACGTAAAAAGGAATCCATAAAAGTGCGTCAACCATTACAGCGAATAATGATTCCTGTTTTAGATACAAAAGAACGAGAAGATATTTTAGCAATTGCTAATTTAATAAAAGCAGAAGTAAATGTTAAAGAAATAGAATTACTTGACGATGCTTCGGATATTTTAGTAAAACAAATAAAACCAAATTTTAGAGTATTAGGACCTCGTTTTGGTAAAGATATGCGTTTTGTAGGACAAGAAGTAACCAAATTTACCCAAAAAGAAATTACCGAAATTGAAAAAAATGGTAAAGTTGATATTAAAATAAACGATAAATTCGTATCTTTATCGCTCGATGAGGTAGAGATATCTACACAAGATATTGCAGGTTGGTTGGTTGCAAACCAAGATAACTTGACAGTAGCTTTAGATATTAATATTTCCAAAGAATTAAAAAAAGAAGGAATCGCAAGAGAATTAATAAATCGTATCCAAAATTTACGAAAAGATTCTAATTTTAATGTTACCGATAAAATAGAATTACAAATCGAAAACAATAAAATTATTCAAGATGCCGTTACAGGAAATGAAACTTATATTAAAAATGAAACATTAACAAAAGACTTAATTTTTGTGAGTACGCTTAAAAATGGTACAGAAATTGCGTTTGACGATATAGTTACAAAAATTAAAATAAGTAAACCCTCTTAATTATGGATAAAATTGAAAAATACGGAGAAAAAGATTTAGCAGAATTTAAAGAATTAATTCTCGAAAAAATGCATCGTGCAGAAAAAGATTACGAAATGCTGGTTAGTACTTTCAAAAATGGAAGTAATAATGGTACAGATGATACAGCACCAACTTTTAAACCAAACGAATCTGGTGCAGCAACCATGTCTAAAGAAGCAAATGTAAAATTGGCAATTCGCCAACAAAAATTTATACGAGATCTTAAAAATGCCTTAATTAGAATTGAAAATGGCACCTATGGTGTTTGCCGAGTTACAGGTAAATTAATCCAAAAAGAACGATTGAAATTAGTGCCACACGCAACTTTAAGTATTGAAGCTAAAAAACGACAAATAAATTAAAATAATAGATGCGTTTTATAGTTTTTGTAAATTTTTTGATAATTACAAAAATGCTTTTTGCTCAAAAAACCGTAACCAAAGAAATTGTTTTTTTAGGTGAAACCATTTTTGTTTCCTTAGAAAATATCGATCAATTAGAATTAAAGCACACAAACGATGCTAAAATTATAGTTACTTCATCTGAACAAATAGATGAAGTTTCTTTTTTTACTATACAAACCAATCGTACCGAAGCTGTTATCAAAAACACAAAGGCAAAAACAAAAAGAATATCCAATGCCTGTATTGAAGCACCATTATTAAGTTCTTATGTTATTTATATTCCTGAAAAATTACAAGTAAACATTACTATTCATAACGGAAATTTTAAAACCACTTTCTTTTCTGGCTCCTTAAATTTAGAGGTAGATTCAGGTGAGATAGAATTAAATAATTTCAATGGAATAGTAAAAATTAAAAATATAAACGGAAATATTTTTTGTAATTTTAAGGAAGGTGAACTTATAATAAACAACCATTTAGGAAAAACAAACTGTACTTTAAAAAGTAAAAACCTTAAAAAAAGCAGTCAAAATATTAATGGATTTCTACAAAACAGAAAAAACCATTTAGAAATTGAAACCATTCAAGGAAATATTTACATAAAAAGCATAGAAACACTATAATATTTCTATTTTTGTAAACCAAAATAAAAAACATTTGAAAAAAGCAAGTCTACTAATTATTATCGTTTTATTAATCGATCAGATTAGTAAAATATATATAAAAACGCATTTTACGCTAAACGAGCATGTAAATATCCTAGGTATGGATTGGGCAAGAATTCATTTTACCGAAAATATGGGTGCAGCTTGGGGATTTCAATTAAATAATTTTTTAACGTTTTTAAGTCAAGAACAATCTAAAATTATATTAACCATATTTAGAATTTTTGCCATTGCAGGTATTGGTTATTGGTTATTTAGTGCGATACAAAAAAAAGCGAGTACTATTTTTATTGTAGCCGTTTCGTTAATATTTGCAGGTGCTTTTGGTAATATTATAGATTCTGTTTTATACGGAATTATTTTTGAGGAAAGTACGTACAATACTATTGCATCATCATTTACAGGTAAACATTATGGTGCTTTATTTCATGGTAAGGTAGTTGATATGCTATATTTTCCGATGTGGTCAGGAAAATTACCTTCTTTTTTAGGCGGAAAAGAATTCACTTTTTTTAATGCTATTTTTAATTTTGCAGATATGGCAATAAGCGTAGGTGTTGGTTTGTTATTGTTATTTAATAAAAAAGCATTTCCTGAAAAATAAATTACAATAAAAGCCAATTGTAAATTAATTACATTACAATTGACTTTTATAAATTCAAAAAATTATAAGAATATGCTAATTATAAAGCATCGCTAATTCGTTAAAATCAATACATTTTTCCTCTAAATAACCCTCTAAAAATTTATTAGCATATTCAATACCATTTTTTTTCTCAATTTCTAATAAGGTATTGTATAATTTTTGTGTGCAATCAATACATTTTTTTGTAGTAAATTTGGTAGAAACTGAAAATTGGGATTTAAAATTATTGTTTGCACTAGGTTCAAATCTACTAATTGTCCAATACGAATTATTATCATCTGTTCGCCATTTTAAAATAGCATTCACATTTTTACCTTCCGATAAATATTCTTGTACTCTGTTGTAAATTGTTTCAGGAATTGCTGAGTCGTTTCCAATAACATTTCGGATAATTGTTTTTTCAATTCGTGGCAATTGTTTAACGGTACAATTGTGTGTTTTTGAAAAATTTATAGTCTCTGGATTTAATTCTAATGCAAACATAATTTTATTTGTTTTAATTACATTGCAAAGATATGATGATAAAATAGTTGTTAATCAAGGTAATACCCCTTTTGCTTAGGGGGAAAATTACCCTTTATCAATTTTATAACTCAAAATTTAATTATGAATAGCAGGAGCCATTAATTGAAAAGTTGGAATGTATACTTTAAATTTAAGGGTTGAGGTAAAATTTATCATATTAAAAAAACCACGCATCGCTCCCATAGGGGCATTTAGCATACAAAAAGAATTATAAGTGTGTTTTTCTTTTGGAGCTAAAATTGGTTTTTTACCAATAACGCCTTCCCCATTTATTTCTTGAGTTCTGTTTAAAGAGTCAAATATATGCCAGTTTCTGCTAATTAATTGTACCGAATCTTTAGATTGGTTTTCGATACAAACTTCATAACTAAAAACATAAAGCATCCTAACCTCGCGACTATCAAATCGTGTGCCTTCAAAATTCGTTTTTACCGAAACTTTTATGCCTTTTGTTATTTGTTGAACCATTTTTGTATCACTTGCTTTAAACGAATTACAAAGTTATGGTATTTTTTATCATTTTTCAAATAAAAACACTAAAAAACATACTTTTTAGCTTGTTTTTACTCCGTTTTTAGTGAAAAACAGCATTTTTATAGCGAAATACGCCAAACACCATTACCAAAAGTTGAAATAATCATTTCGTTATATTGGTAATCTATTACCATACTTGTAACAATAGTATATGGTAAATTTTCGCCAAAGCGAAGCCATTTTGTATCTTTTAAGTAATAAACACCAAAATCATTTGCAAGATATAGAACCTTTGTTTTTTTGTTAAAAGCCAATCTATTTGCTGGAATATTTGGTAAATTATACGAAATATTTTGCCAAGTTTTTCCGCCATCCTCCGATTGAAAAATTTTCTTTCCTTTTTCTAAATTTCGTAAGGAAAACCAAACCTTATTTGGATTTTCATCATCGGTTATAACCGTTGAAATGATAGATTTTTGCGTTAATAAATCTGTAAATTCTTCCGAAATAATCTGCCAATCTTTTCCTGCATTAGTAGATTTTAATAAATATCCTTTAAAAATATAGCTTTCGTATTTTCCTTTTATAGGATAAGTTACAGATTGGTTTACTAAATAAATAATATTGCTATTCCTTTTAGGAATTGCGATACTTGCACCACGACCAGAACCTTTTTTTGGTGTAATATTTTTCCAAGTACCTTTTTTACCCAAATTATCCGAAACGTATAATTTTGTATTATGTGAAACATATAAACGATTTTTAAGATTAGGATCTTCCATTAAAACACCATCTTTATGCATGATAGAAATAGGTTTTCCGTTGTTTAATTTTAGCGTTATTTTGCGTTTGGTTTCGGCATTATAAACACTAAGGTATCGGTCTTTAATATAAATTCTGTTTTTATCGTGTGGACTAATATAAATTCCTCCTTCATGTACTTCAATAGGGTAATATGGTTGGTTATCAAAATCGTTTAAATAGTAGCCACAATCTTGTGTTCCGATAGCAACTAATCTAGAATTGGCATCCGAATAATATCCCATTTCAAAAATAAGATTTGCATTTAATTTAGGGAATCCGTTTTGCCAAGTTTCA
>CAMZLT010000261.1 GCA_947311745.1 uncultured Flavobacteriaceae bacterium
TTTCCGATTTTCAGTTTTTTTTCGTTTGCTTTTCAATTCCATTGTTATTTATTTTGTGTTTTGATTGTAATTTTCGTTCTATTTTTCTATTCAAATTATTTTATTAATTTTTGCTTACTTTGTAAATTAAATTTGTATCCAACACTAAATAGCATATTTTCTTCAGTTATATAATTGTGATTATCACTTAATAAATTGTAATCAAACGTCTCTCCTTTGCTTGTTCCTCTCTGTAATTCAAAATCAAGATAAATAGAGGATGAATTATTTAAATAATATTCTAAACCAACACTAATATTCCCACCAAAATATTCCGTTTCATAATTAGAAGTATCAAGGTTTGATGAATAATTGGAATAGGAATTATTAGTTTCTATATTGTAAGAAACACCAATTTTTAAATTACTTTTTAATTTTTTATATAAAATAAAATTCCATTTCACATAAATAGGAATTGTAATAGTTTCTCCGTGAAAAGTTCCTGAATATTCAGGAATTTGACTTGAGAACCAACCACTTCCATTAGTATGTTCCGGATGAAAAAATGAGACACCTGTTTTAACAAATTTCACTTTTGCTAAAACACTCCAATTTTTAAAAATATAATATTCTGCTAAAATTCCACCTTGTAATGAATTTTTATTATCATTTAATTCAAAAGAATTAATACGATTATAACCAATTTCTGCTCCAAAAAACCATTTATCATTTAAGTTACTATGGTTTACTTGAGAAAAAGTATTTGAGATAAATATTGAGAATAAAATTAGAGTAAATTTGAACTGATTTATCATAGTTAAGAGGTTTTTTTGCGTTTTTTAATGGTTTAGAACGCTTTTATATCCGCAGTCTTGCAAGCGATATTGTCGTGATATAAATCTGTTATAAAGTTAGATAAATTATTTTGCATTCACAAGTAAATGCGATAATTTTTTCCCTCAACTTTTTTATGTTGGATTCTTTAGTAAATAGTAGTTTTAAAATTTATATATTACAAAGATTTTACCAATAATTCCGCAGTAGCAGGATTTGTTGCTAAAGGTACATTATGCACATCGCATAGACGCATAAGCATTGAAATATCTGGTTCGTGTGGATGTTTTGCTAGTGGATCTCTAAAGAAAAAAACCATATTCGTTTTTCCTTCAGCAACTCTACCTGCAATTTGAGCATCACCACCAAGTGGTCCTGATAGAAATTGCGTAACTTTAAATCCAGAATTTATTGCTTTTTTCCCTGTAGTTCCTGTTGCAATTAAATGAATGTTTTTTTGTAAAAAGATAGTTTTATGATCCATTAAAAATTGAACCATTTCTGCTTTTTTTCCGTCATGTGCAATTACTGCTATTTCCATATTATTTATTTTTTATGTGATAATTTACCAAACCATTTATAGGATGTCTTTCAAAAATACCAATTTTTAAAGAGTATTCTTTAGCAATTTTCTTGATTTCATCTTGTAAAAAATAAGCAATAGAACCAATAAAATGAATTGGTAAATAACTACTTTCCGTAAATTGTAAAATTTGATTTTCAATAAATAATGCAATGCCTTTTTTTATAATATTTTGCGAATATTTTGCAGATTTATTATCTATTAAAAACTTGCTAAAACTCGCTAAGTACGTATTTGGATTGTCATTATTGTATAAATATTGTTTTATTTCGTCAGGATTCAGGTTGTATGATTTTTCAAATTTTTCAGCAAGTTCTAAAGGCATTTTGTGGTAAAAATAATCGCGTAATAAAACTCTGCCAAAATAGTTTCCACTTGCGTCATCCATAACACTATATCCTAATGAAACTATTTTTTGAATTGCTTTTTTGCCATCAAATAGAGTGCAGTTTGAACCTGTGCCTAAAATACAAACAATACCTGCTTTGTTTGTAACCGAACGAATTGCAGCTATTGAATCCTCGTAAATTTCAATAGTTGAATGCATAAAAAAAACGTTTAAAATACTAGCTAATTTTTCTTTAGGAATTGCCGTTCCACAACCAGCACCATAAAAATAAATTTGTCTAATTGTATCTTTATGCAAAACTAAATCTACATTGCTTTTTAAGGTATTTGTTAAAACTTCCTTCGGAAAAACAGAAGGATTCATACCAGCAGAATCCGATTTAAAGACAATTTTTTCATCTTTAATACCAATCCAATTTGTTTTAGTAGAACCACTATCTGCAATTAAAATCATGTTATTTATTATTTGCGTAATAGGTTTCTAATTCGTTTAGATATTTTTGTTTAGTATCTGTATCTAAAAAGGAATATTGAAAGGAATTTTTTGCCAATTCATACAAATTTTTTTTGCTAAGATTTAAAGCTTTTTGAATTTCAATATAGTTGGTATTTACTTGACCTCCAAAAAATGCAGGATCATCTGAATTTATCGTAACTTTTAAACCAAGTTGCATCATCTTTTTTAACGGATGGTCTTTTAAATCGCTTACTACTTGTAAGGCTGTATTTGATAACGGACAAACAGTTAAGGCTAAATCTCGTTTAACAATTTCGGTAATTAATTCCTTGTCTTGTAAGGAATTATTTCCGTGGTCTATTCGTTTTATTTTTAAAATATCTAAGGCTTCCCAAACGTAATCGGCATCGCCTTCCTCACCAGCATGAGCAACAGGAATGTAACCAATTTCCATAGATTTTTTAAAAACATTTTTAAATTTACTAGGCGGATTTCCTTTTTCAGAAGAGTCCAAACCAACACAAGTAATTTTATCCTTAAACGGAAGCGATTCCTCTAGCGTTTTAAAAGCATCCGCTTCAGATAAATGGCGTAAATAACTCATAATTAATAAAGAAGTAATGCCAAAATCTCTTTCTGCTTTTTCTTGAGCTTTTACGATTCCGTTTATAACCGTTTTAAAAGGAATTCCTCTTTCTGTATGGGTTTGCGGATCAAACATAATTTCGGTATGTCGTACATTTTGTGCATTACATTTTTGTAAATAGCTAAAAGTTAAATCAAAAAAATCCTCTTCGGTTTGTAATACTTGAGCACCTTGATAATAGATATCTAAAAAATCTTGCAGACAATTAAATTTATAGGCTTCTTTAATTTCAGCAACTGAATTAAACGGTATTTTAATAGCATTTCTTTGTGCAATTTTAAACATTAATTCAGGTTCAAAAGAGCCTTCGATGTGCAAATGTAATTCTGCTTTTGGTAGGTTATTTATAAAGTTTTCCATATTAGAAGTGATTATTCGTTTTTAAACAACAAAGATACTTTTTTAACTTATATGTTAACAAAAAATAACCGATATTTGCAAAATGATTCAAGAGCCAATAAAATTTGAACCTATCTTAAAAGAAAAAATTTGGGGTGGAACAAAATTATTTACTATTTTAGATAAACCTAAAATAGTAAATAGTACTACTGTTGGCGAAAGTTGGGAAATATCCTCTGTTAAAGATAATATTTCTGTAATTTCTACAGGAGCATATAAAGGATTGACATTGACTGAATTACTTGTTAAATTTACAAGCAATTTAGTAGGGAAAAGTGTTTATAAACGTTTTAAAAACGAATTTCCGTTATTAATTAAATTTATAGATGCAAAGAAAGATTTGAGTATTCAATTGCATCCAAATGATACTTTAGCGTTAAAAAGACACAATAGTTTTGGTAAAGCCGAAATGTGGTATGTACTACAAGTAGATGAAAATGCAAAGTTAGTAGTTGGTTTTAAGAAAAAAATTGATGTAGAAACCTATCAAAAATATCTAGAGGATACGAAAATTTTAGATGTTTTAAATGTAGATATTGTTAAAAAAGGTGATGCTTATTTTATACCAACAGGTAGAGTACACGCAATCGGATCAGGAGTTTTATTAGCAGAAATACAACAAACAAGTGATATAACATATCGTATTTACGATTGGAATAGAAAAGATGCAAACGGAAATTATCGGGAATTACATACCGAAAAAGCCTTAGAAGCTTTAGATTTTTCTGTTCAGAAAGATTATAGAGAATCCTATAAAA
>CAMZLT010000262.1 GCA_947311745.1 uncultured Flavobacteriaceae bacterium
ATATTAAAGTGGTTTTTAATCGTTTAGTAAAAGCTATAAAAAAAATAGAAAAAGAACTTCCGTTTCTATGCCACAATCGTTTAGGCTATATTTCAAGCTGTCCAACAAATTTAGGGACTGCTATGCGAGCAAGTGTGCACATTAAATTGCCTAAACTAAGCACTAACGAAAAATTATTGAAACAAACTACCGACACGTATCATTTACAAATCAGAGGAGTTCATGGCGAACATTCTACAGAAAAATCTGCTATTTTAGATATTAGTAACAAACGTAGGTTAGGTGTTACCGAAATACAATGTATACAAGATTTATATAATGGAGTTACAAAACTTATTGAAATTGAAAAATTAATTTAAAGCTTTTATTTATGATGAAATATTTTAAAATCATCCTGCTACTAAGTTTTATAATAAGTTTTTCACAAAATAAAAAGATAGATAGTTTAGAACTTATTTTAGATACACATCTACAAAAAGATAGCGTACGAGTAGATGTATTAAACGAAATTGCCTTTGAATTGTACCAAAATGATAAAGAAAAAGCTATTGAATTAATAGCAGAAGCCAGTATAATATCTGATAGCTTAAATTACAAAAAAGGGAAAGCAGAAAACTTATATATTGCAGCTAAAATTCATATTGTTCAATATAAATTAGACCAAGCAAAAAAAGAAACAGAACAAGCCTTAAAATTATTTAAAGCACAAAATAATAAATTAGGAATTGCAAAAAGCTTAAATAATATTGGTGCTATTTATTTTTTTAAAAATGAAAATGATACAGCTCTAGAATATTTTTACAATGCTCTAGAAATAAATACTGATGCAAAAGATAATTTAGTAAAAGCAGACACTTATAATAAATTAGGTGTTATTTTTAACAATAAAAAGAAGATAAAAGACGCCTTAAATTATTACAAAAAAGCAGTAAATATTTATGAAAAATTAAAAGATTTTAGAAACCAATCTAAAGTATTAAATAATATTGGTATCATATATATATATACAAAAGAATATAACAAAGCATTTGATATTTATGAAAAATGTATTATTATTAATAAAAAAAATAACGATAATTTTTTATTAGCAAATTCATATAATAATTTAGGATCTATTTTTTTAGGAAAAAAAAAATATAACAAAGCATTTTTTTATTTTTCAAAAGGACTTCAAATAAATTTAGGAATAAATAACTATCTCGGGATTTGTAGCTCTGAAAATGGATTGGGAGAAGCATTAATTAATCTTAAAAGATTAAATGAGGCTGTGATACATCTAAAGAATAGCGAAAAAATAGCAACTAAATATTCAATACTGCAATACCAAGTAGAGATTTCTAAATTATTCTCAGATCTATATTATACGAAAAAAAAATATAGAAAATCCTTATTTTATTATAAAAAATATAAAAAATATTATGATTCTGTTTTTAGAGTTGGAACAGATAATCGATTTTCAATTTTAGAAAAAAAATACAAATTCAAAGAAAAAGAATTACGAGCAAAAGAAAAAGAAATCAAACTAATTGAGCAAGTTAAAAAAACAAATGAAAAATTAGATAAAACAAAAGAACAAGTAACACTTGCAGGCATTACATTAATCGTACTACTCGTGGCATTTATTTTTATTCTTTACTATTCACGAATAAAGCGATTATCTACCGAATATCAAAAAATTTCATTAGAACAAAAATTATTACGTTCGCAAATGAAACCACACTTTGTCTTTAATTCATTATCTGTTTTACAAGGCATTGTTTTACAAAAAGAATATCGTAAGGCACACACCTACATCTCCAAATTTTCAAGATTATTACGTAAAATTTTAGAAAACTCTAGAGAGGAAATTGTAAATTTAGAAACCGAACTTAGTATTATTGAAAATTATATATTTTTAAGAGATATGAGTAGTATCCATTCACAATGCACTCATAAAATTACTGTTGCCAAAAATATAGATGTGAAAAATATTTTTATTCCGCCAATGATTGTACAACCAATTGTAGAAAACGCTTTTGAACACGGATTTGTAGAGTCAAATAAAAAATATCTCCTAGAGATAGATTTTAAATTTAAAGATAAAAACTTAATATGTACGATTACAGATAACGGAAAAGGTTTATATAACAAAATAAATTCGAATAACTCCGAAAAAAAATCCATCTCATCTACTATACTTCTAGAACGATTACACTTGTTTTCAACAAAATATAAAAAAGAATACAGTCTAAAGATTATAGACAGAAAAGAATTTGGTAAACAAGGAACAAAAGTGATATTACTCATACCTCATAAAATAATTAAAAATGATTAAAGCATTAATTGTCGAGGACGAACATTATATTAGTAAAGGACTTCATATATTAATAGAAAGTCTACATAAAAATATTCAAATAGTTGGCATATCACCTTCTGTAAATGATGCTATTGAAAAAGCAAATACATTAAAGCCAAATCTTGTTTTTTTAGATATAAAATTGCTAGACGGTACTGGTTTTGATTTTTTAGAAAAAACAATTCATAAAAAATTTAAAATAATTTTTATTACCTCGTATGATAAATATGCTATTCAAGCCTTAAAAGCAGGTGCAATTGACTACATTTTAAAACCTATTGACATAAACGAATTAAAAGAAGCGATTGATAAAGTATTAAAAGATAATAAAAAAGAAGAAACTATTAATTTACAAAATAAAATTGTTCTAAATTTTTTAAATGAAACACAAATTGTAGATTTAGATAAGCTCTTATATTGCAAATCATATAAAGGGTATACTACTTTTTTTATGAAAAATGGTAAGGAATATCTAACGTCTAAACCCTTAAAAGAATACGAAATTATTTTAAACCAAAATAATTTCGTACGTTCACATCAATCTTACTTTGTAAATTCAAATTATATAGACAAATTCGATAGTAAAAACAAAATAATTTACTTAAAGTGCGGCATTACAATACCTGTTTCGGCAAGAAAAGCAACTACCATACATTTATTGTTGCATAAAAAATAATTATTTCATAATATTTTTATAAAAAACACAATTAAATAGCAATACTACAATCATAAAAATATATATAACGAAAATATATTGAATTATAACGAATATATATTTAACGAAAAAAAAAAACGAATTTTGACGTATATTTGGAGTGTCTTAAAAATAATTTAATAATACATTTTGAGGGGAATGTCATAAAATTTATATTTTTAAGACTTTTTCATTAAAACCTTGTCAATTACGGTTGACAAGGTTTTAATTTTTATACTAATCACTCCTAGCAAAACATTAACACACAATCGCGATTAAATATTTTTACAAAACTGTAACAAATAAATACCTATCTTGTCTTTAAGATAGAAACGATATTTTGCAAAGAAAAAAACAAAACATAGCTAAATTATTAGAGCATTGTTTACAAGGAAAACATAGTGCTCAACTAGAAATATATAAGTGTTATTACAAAGCTATGTACAATACTGCTCTTCGGATTTTAAACGATAGTTTTGAAGCTGAAGATATAATGCAAGAGTCGTTTCTTACAGCATTTTCAAAGTTGGGTACTTTTAAATCGGAATCTAAATATGGTGATGCTCTTGTTCCGTTTGGCTCATGGTTAAAACGAATTGTAATTAATAAAAGTCTAACGCAATTAAAAAAGAATAAAAAATTAAACAGTTGGCAACAAAACACTGAAACAATTGAAAATTTAAGTATTATAGAAGAATTTGACGAAAAAGCAGATTTTTCAAAAATTAAAGCAAAGGAAGTTTTAGAAGCCATACAAACTTTAAAAACAAATTACAAAACTGTTCTAACACTTAGCTTAATCGAAGGGTATGACAACGAAGAAATAGCAGAAATATTAAATATCACCAACCAAAGTGTCCGAACAATCATATCAAGAGCAAAAAGTAAATTGAAAAAAATACTACTAAAAAACTAAATTATGAATTTAGAATCTAAAATAAACGAACTTAAAAATCAATTGGATTTGGCAGAACCAAATATTGGTCATTTTAATCGGTTTGAGGCAAAATTAAAAGGAAATTTTTCTAAAAAAAAGGAACCTAATTACTATAAATTTATTGCAATAGCTGCTTCATTAGTATTGTTTACAAGCATTGGTTTTAATGTATTTCAAGCAAATCGTAAGGGGGTAGAATTAGCAGATACTTCTCCTAAGATGAAAGAAACACAAACCTATTTTGCAACAGTAATTCAAGAAGAACTAACCAAAATTGAAAAACAAAAAAATACTAGTAATACGAAAATTATTGACGACGCTATGTCTCAACTAAACACCTTAAAAATAGAATACCAAAACCTAACTATCGAACTAAAAAATAATAAAAACAAACAAGTACTCATTTTTGCTATGATTGCAAACTACCAACAACGAATACAAGTATTGCAAAATTTATTACAAAATTTAAGCACAATTAAAAATATTAAAAAAAATAACTATGAAAACAATAATATATAAAATAACCCTAGTATTAATGTTACTACCATTAATTTCGTTTTCACTAAATACAGAAAAACGCATTGAAAAAAAGAAAACCATAAAAAAGGAATTTAATGTAAATGCAAACGCTACAATTAATATTAACAACCGATACGGAAATGTAGACATCACTACTTGGAATGAAAATAAAGCTACCTTTGAAATAATCATTACTGTCAAAGGTAGAGATGAAGGTGCCGTGGAAGAAAAATTAGACGATATTACCGTAAGTTTTGACGAACATTCTCAAGAAATTGTAGTAAAAACACATATTTCGAGTAAATCTAAAAGTTGGTTTTCGTGGTTTGGATCTAGTAGTAACCTTAACTATAAAATAAATTATATAGTTAAGATGCCAAAATCCAACAACCTAACTATTTACAATGATTACGGAAACATATACTTAAATGAAATTGATGGAAAAGCAAATGTTAATTGTGATTACGGAAAAATTGTTTTAGGGAGTTTAAACAATTCCGATAACAAAATTAACACCGATTACTCTAGAAATTCTAGTATTGAATTTATCAAATCTGGTAGTATTGATGCAGATTACTCCTCTTTTAGTATTGATGCTGCAAAAAACATTGTACTAAATGCTGATTATACTACTAGTAATTTTGAAAATATTGAAAAACTAGAATACAATTGTGATTATGGAAAACTAAGTGTAGAAAATGCCAATTACATTATTGGCGAAGGCGATTATTTATCTATGCAATTTGGTAAAATATTTAAAGAATTAGACGTAAATACCGATTACGGTTCGCTACGTATTGAACAGGTACAACCAAATTTTAAAAGTGTTACTATTAATTCCGATTATACAGGTATTAAAGTAGGAATTGATCAAAACACTTCAGCTTTAATAGATATAAACGTATCTTATGGAAGTATTAAATACGAAGGAAATTTCATATTCGCAAAAAAGAATAGTAAAACAACTAGCAAACATTATCAAGGCTATTTAAACGACAAAACAAGTAATTCAACAATAAAAATAGACTCCGATTATGGAGGAATTAAATTAATAACAAACTAAAATTATCCCCATGAAAAAATTTATTTTATTAGCAATTTTAAGCATTAGCATACAAACAAACGCACAATGGTTTAACAAAGCAATTAAAGGAAACGGAAATGTCATTACAAAAACAATTAAAACAGATGATTACGAATCGATTGCTGTTTCAGGATTTTTTGATGTATTTCTGATAGCAGGAAAAGAAGGAAATATTTCTATAAAAGCAGAAAGTAATTTAATGAAATACATTGTTGTAGAATCCAATAACGGTCGATTAAAAATAAAACTAGAAAAAAACATTAATCTAAAAACCAAAAAAGGAATCTATATTACCGTTCCTTTTACCGATTTAGAGGAAGTTATTTTAAATGGTTCTGGTGATATTATTAGTAAAAACACCATAAAAACCGATGATTTTACAACAAAACTTTCAGGTTCTGGAGATATTAATTTAGATATCGATGCAGACAAAGTAACTTCAAAAATTTCAGGCTCTGGTGATATTACCATAACAGGAAATTCAGCAGAATTAAACACAAGCATAACAGGTTCAGGTGATTTTGTAAGTAAAGAGCTAAAAACAAACGATGTAAAAGTTATTGTAACAGGTTCTGGTGATGCAACAGTATATGCAGACGCAAAAATTGATGCTAAAATTATTGGCTATGGGGATATTGTATTCTACGGAAACCCTGAATATCAAACAACAAAAATTATTGGCTTTGGTGATATTAGTGCAAGATAACTCTGTAAATACCCAAAAGTTTTTATTCCAAAGCTAATCTGTACACATCATTATGGGTACTCGTTTTCTAGACGCACCGAAACTAACATGCATTTTGGTTTTTCGCAACGAAAATCTTTTCGGATTTATGACAATATAAAAAGTAATACAATTACAAATAGCTACTTTGTAATTGTATTTTTTTTACACCCTATTTGCTATAATCACAAAATTATGGAATTAACTTCATTCTTAGACGTGATATTTTATTTTGCAGATTTATAGTAGATTATAAAATATCCAAACTTCCTTTTCCTTCACGAATAATTTCTATGGTATCTTTAGATAAATCAATAACTGTTGAGCCTTGATTATCTCCATAACCACCATTAATAACTAAATCTACTTTATTTTGCCATTTTTCGTAAATTAATTCAGGATCAGTAGTGTATTCTATAACCTCATCCTCATCTTTAATAGAGGTAGAAATAATAGGATTGCCTAAAACTTTCACTAAAGTTCTAGCAATATTATTATCAGGAACACGAATTCCTACTGTTTTTTTCTTTTTAAAGACCTTTGGTAAATTAGTATTTCCTTCTAAAATAAAAGTATATGGTCCTGGTAAGGCACGTTTTAATAACTTAAAAGTAGGCGTATCGATTTGTTTTACATAATCGGATAAGTTACTTAAATCATTGCATATAAACGAAAAATTTGCTTTTTCAAGTTTAACTCCTTTAATTTTTGCTATTTTCTCTAAAGCTTTAGTATTTGTAATATCACAGCCTAAACCGTAAACAGTATCGGTTGGATAAATAATTAAACCACCATTTCGGAGTATTTTTACCGCTTTATCAATTTCTTTTTCGTTTGGATTTTCGTTATAAATCTTAATAAATTGTGCCATAATACATTATTTTACACAAATATTACAAATTATTTTTTTGAAAACCTAACTATATTTGTTTAACTTATACGTTATTCATTAACTACCAAACGAAATCCTTCACCGTGAATGTTGATAATCTCTACATTAGAATCGGCTTTTAAATATTTACGAAGTTTTGCTATATAAACATCCATACTTCTAGAGGTAAAATAGTTGTCATCACGCCAAATCTTGGTAAGAGCCAATTCTCGTGGCATTAAATCGTTTTTATGTAAAACCAATAAACGAAGTAGTTTATTTTCTTTTGGAGATAATTTAATTTGAATTTTTTCTCCTTTTTCATTGGTATAACTCAATTGGCGTAGATTTGTATTTAGATGAAGTTTCCCAATTTCAAATTCAATAACATCAGTATTTTCATTAGTATCTGCTTTTTTACGTTGTAAAATGGCATTGATTTTATACAATAACACTTCACTATCAAAAGGTTTGTTTAAGTAATCGTCTGCACCTACTTGGTAACCTTTTAAAACATCTTCTTTTAAGGTTTTTGCAGTTAAAAATACTATCGGAATTTCTTTATCTTTATCACGAATATCTTTCGCTAAAGAAAATCCGTCTTTCCTTGGCATCATTACGTCTAAAATAGCAATATCATAATCGTTATTTTTAAACATAATTAAACCTTCAATTCCGTCTTTAGCAAGCGTAACGTCAAAATCATTTAACTCTAAATAATCTTTTAAAACAGTTCCAAAATTAGGATCATCTTCTACTAATAATATTCGTTTATTTGACATATGTATTTTCTTTTAATTTTTTTGAGTGAATTTACTATGCATCAAAAATCACTCCAAACTTAATTTATATTAACGGAAATTTTATGGTGAATGTACTTCCTTTATCTTTTTCACTTTCTACGGCAATAGTTCCTTGATGACTTTCTACAATTCTTTTGACATAAGCTAAACCTAAACCATGTCCTTTTACATTATGTATGTTTCCTTTTTGTTCTCTATAAAATTTATCAAAAACGTGTTTTTGGGCGTTTTTGGTCATTCCTATTCCTTGATCTTTTATTTTAATTAAGATAAAATTTCCTACATTTTCGGTATAGACACTAATTTTTGGTACTTCTTTTGCATACTTTATGGCATTATCTAACATGTTTACTAACACATTGGTTAAGTGCAAATTGCTGCCTAAAATTTCAGCTAAAGCTGCATTAAAATGTTTATGTATAAAACCACCTTTATTTCTAACAATCAATTCTACATGCGAAATAGCATTTTCTATTATGTCATGAATATCTACTATTTCCTTACGAATTTCTAATTGATTTTTTTCTAATTTTGAAATTCGTAAAACATTTTCTACTTGAGCATGCATTCGTTTGTTTTCTTCGCGAATCATCTCTGTATATCGAAGTACTTTTTCTTTATTGGTAATTATTTTCGGATTTTTAATGGCATCAATTGCTAAATTAATAGTTGCAATTGGCGTTTTAAATTCATGCGTCATATTATTGATGAAATCTGTTTTGATTTCCGAAATTTGTTTCTGCTTAAACATTTGGTGTAATGCACCTCCAAAAGCAATAATTATAAATAAAATAAAAGTAGAAGCTAGGATTAAAATCGGGATAATATTAGATAAAATATACTCTTTTTTATCAGGAAAAGTAACGTGTAAATAATAGTTCGTTAAGCCTAAATCGTTTTCAAATATTTCTATAGGATAGGTACTGCCTTTTTCTTTTTTGTAATTTTCCGAACGCAATTTTGTAGGAAATTCACCTGCAAAAACTGCAAATTCAAAAGGTGTTTCAATACCTCTACTGTTTAATTCGTTTTGTAAATTTAGTTGTAATTCTTTTATGGTTACACGTTTGTAAATTGGTGTTTTAGGAGCTATTTCTTTATAAAAATTTTCAATATCTAGCTTAGTAATTTCTGGTAATTCACTTACAGAAGTAACTTTTATATTTTTTTTTCGTTGTCTTAAATCTTTATTTATATTTAGGTTTAGAGAGGATATTTCTTTCTCTTTTTTTAAAAAGTAGGTTTTAAAATTTACGGTTTTATCTTTTGAAACACTTTGGTTGTCTAATATTTTGGAAGCAGGAATGGCATGATTATCAATTAACGTACTTTGTTTGTAGGTAAATATTTCGTTATTAATAGTGTCAATTTTCTGAAACGTATAGGTTCGTAAATCTTGGCTTTCGACTTTTGCTTGTGCATGTAAAAAAAAATCGCGTTTATCTTCTACAAAATCTCTAAATTCGCGTTGTTGAATGTTTTTAGACACATCAACTAAGGCGGATTTAACATTTGCTTCAAATTGTTTTTCACCAATATCGATAGAATTGTTAATCCAAAAAACTTGCACGGTAATAATACCTACAACAGCAACCACCATTAAAACAATAAGAGAAATAAAAATTTTCTTTCGCATACTGCAAAGATAGTTTAAAGCAATTTAAAATGTTAATTTTTAACGATTCTTAACGAAGTTTGTGTTTCTTTAACATTTTATTAATGAAAATATTCCGCTTTAAAAAGTTGTAATTCTTCTTTAAAACTTTTTGGTTTGAAACCTAAAACTGCGATAGATTTTTCTAAATTAAAACCTGTTTTTTTTGGTCGTTTTGCTTTCTGATTTAATTTTTGAGTGGTGATTGGTAGAATTAAATCCGAATTTAATTCAAAAACACTTGCAATTTCTAAAGCAATTTCATAAATAGATAATAGCTCATTACTAGAGATATGAAAAATTCCTTTTGTACGTTTTTTCACACTTAACAAACAAGCTTCTGCCAAACTTTTCGAATAGGTTGGCATACGATATTGATCGGTTATTATCGTAA
>CAMZLT010000263.1 GCA_947311745.1 uncultured Flavobacteriaceae bacterium
ACCCAAAATGTAATCTCGAAACTCGTCCGCATTCATTTTTCCTCTTAGCGTATTTGCTATATTCCACAGTTGTTGTTCGAGTTGTTTTTTTTGGTCTTCGCTCATTATATTTTAGTATTCAAATTGGTTTTGGTCAAATTTACATTTTTTGCTAGTATTTTTAATTATTCACAAGCAAAAAATTATTTTTTTACTTCAGTTTTGTAAATCTACAGTAGAACCTAAAACACTACTTCACAACCAACACTTGCCCTAGAGCAATGGTATTCCCATCTAAATTATTTAAGCGTTTTAATTTAGATACGGAAATATGATATAATTTAGCTATAGAATACAAGGTTTCATTTTGTTTAACAGTATGATATTTTAAAGCTGTATTCTTTTTTAAATATTTTACAAATATGGTTGTACCAACTTGCAATGTACTATTTTTAGAGTATGCGTTTAGTTCGCGTAATTCTGCTATACTCATACCTGTATTTTGAGAAATACTGGTAAAAGTATCGCCTTTTTGTACGACATACAAACTTTGTGCTTGTAAGGTGTAACTAATAAAAATAAACAAAAAGATAAATAGATATTTCATAATTAACGTCTAACAATTCCTAAAGTTGCAATTGCTCCTTTAGATAATTCCCAAGCTTTGTGCAAAATAGCGTTTCCTTTATCGTCATACACAATAAATTCTGCGGTATTTGGACCGTAAATCCCTTGATTTAAGGCTTCAATATCAATACGATGAAAACCTTTAGAATTCAAATCTATACGAATAACATAAAAACCACCATCTAAGGTAACATTTGCTGCAACTGGCACTTTATCTAAATAAATTTTAACACGATCGCCATCTACTAAACCAAAATCACGATATGCAATACGCACAAACTTAGTATTGCTTTCAATAGTACCAAGATATTGTTCGGTTTTAAATTTTTTATTAGTAGTATTTTTTCCGTTAAAGTGCTTTATTACCACAACATCATCATCCATTTTAGGGATTTCCAAAATACTTTTTTTAGGTTCTTTTTTAAAATAATTTTGAATATTTGGATTAAAATCTATCTGATTTTTTTTCTTTTTAGTACCAAATAAATACGATAAATCGGAAGCATTTTTATCTACCTCTAATTTTTTTTGAATTATTTGTGCGTTGATAAAATGTCCCATTGCAGCATCCGAAAAAGGATTCGTTTTTTTCACAATCGTATCTTGGCTATAACCTACGGCTACGACCAAAAATAAGAATAAAAATACTAGATGCTTCATTTTTTATTTTGTTTAATTCGGAATAGTTTACTTTCCGATTTCATTTTCTTTAGGTATCCAATTTATTGTTTATTTTTACACAAAATTAATGCCATTTTATTTTTGGATAAAAATAGCGTTATTTATTTAATATTTTTATTAATTTTTCGTTAAATAGATTTAAAAACAAAAAACACATTACAAGCTAACAACCAACTAATTACAAAACAAAAAACACTAACTATGACTAAAAAAAACATACTTAAAATCCTTATTTTACTCGTAATTAGTTTTATAGCATACCAATTATACATATTTTTAACTCCACAAGACGACACGTTACAAGGCATTTATTTAGTTCCTAAAGATGCTGTTTTTATAGTAGAAACACAAGAACCTATCGATACTTGGGATGAAATAAGCAAATCCGATGTTTGGAAACACCTGCAAACAAATGCCTATTTTAAAGACTTAACCAGTAGTTTAAATGAATTAGATGGCGTTTTTCATGAAAAGAAAAAAGTTTTTGATATAATAGGTAATCGTTCTACATTTATTTCAGTCCATATGATTTCAAAAAAGAAATATGGCTTGTTATTTACCGTAGATCTACAGAAAATTTCTCGTTTAAATATACTAAAAAATAATATCGGAAAATTTGTTTCGAAAAATTTTAAATTCAGTAAACGAAAATACCACAACTTTACAATTAATGAGATTTATGATAAAAAATCAAGAGAAACTCTTTACATCACTTTTATAAAAAATCAACTTGTAGCATCGTACACACACACCTTGATAGAAGCATCTATTGACCAACATTTAGAACCAATTATTGGTAGAGATTTAAACTTTATCGAAGTAAAGAAAAAGGTAGGAGATGATGATTTATTTAGGCTATTTATTCAATATAAATATTTGGATAATTACATGTATTATTTTTCTGACAAACCTACCGAAACCGTTAAATTAATAAGCAATACCTTATTATATTCTGGTTTTAGTTTTGATTTTAAAAACGAAAACACCATTTATGCAAATGGCTTTACCAACACCAACGAAAGCACGTCAAATTATCTAAAAGCCTTACAAAAATCAGGAAAAGGAATCCGAACTATTGATAAAATTGCTCCTAAAAGAACGGCAATTTATATGAGTTTTGCTTTTGATAGCTTTTCTGAATTTTACACTAATTTTGAGGAAGTACAAAAAGAAAATACTAAATCCTATAAAACCTATCAAAATAATTTAGACAAAGTTCAAAATTTTTTAAATATTGACCTAAAAAAGAACTTTATTAATTGGATGGGAAGCGAAATTGCAATATTACAAATGCAATCTGCAAAATACAGTAATTTAAAAAATGAAACTGCTTTAGTTATCAAAGTGAAAGATATAGACGATGCAAAAAAGAATCTAAACTACGTTTTAAAACAAATTAAAAAAAGAACTCCTGTAAAATTTAAAACCATAGAATACAACAAACACAAAATAAACTATTTATCCATTAAAGGTTTTTTTAAACTATTTTTAGGTAGTTTTTTTAAAGAATTTGACAAACCATATTTTACCTATATTGATGATTATGTAGTTTTTAGCAACTACCCAAGTACTCTGAAAAATATTATTGATGATTATGAAAATAACGACGTTTTAATAAAAGCAAAAGATTACAAAAAATTCAAATCTAATTTTGAAAAAAAATCTAGTGTTTGCTCGTACATTAATACTGCAACTTTATACAAAAGTTTATTCCAGCTTGCAGATAATAACACCAAATTAAAACTAAAACAAAACAAAGATTATATTATTTGTTTTCCGCAAATAGGTTTTCAGTTATCGCCTTATGTAAATATGTTTGAAAGCACTTTTGTTATCAATTACCAAGATCCAAAAGTTGTAAAAAACAAAGCTCAATTTAAAGAAATTACCGTAGAAAAAGAACTAGAAACTACACAAACAAACGAAACGAGCAATATTTTAAATACCAAAAAAGAGGATTTATTTATTGTTGAAAAAATATATCCGAAAGACTTAGACATTAAAGAATTTACAACCAAATACAAAAACGGGAAAATTCATATTTTAGCAAAATATAAAAATGGTTTAAAACATGGCAGATACAAAGAATATTATCCAAATGGCGAAGTAAAACTTACTGGTAAATTTAAAAAAGGCAAACAAGTTGGTACTTGGAAAGCATACAATGCAAACGGAAAATTAATACATAAAAAAAGATTCTAACCCACAAAATTTATCACTACATTATTATTTTTTTAGTTAAAACACATTAAATCAAACTATTAAAATACTTATTATACAATTTAATAACACCCAAATTTGAGGAAGTTTGAAAGTATCTTTACCCATCTGCTACATTTCAAACCCCTTTAAATATTAAGGCATTCCTATGAATTTTAAAATTTCGCATCTAAACAAAGTTAATTCCATGAATTTTTGTGGCTAAGCAATCTATTTTAAAAAAATGTTTTTACTATCTTGCACACCT
>CAMZLT010000264.1 GCA_947311745.1 uncultured Flavobacteriaceae bacterium
ACTGGTCTTCCGTCTGGCATTGCAATACAATTTAAAGGCCAACCACCTCTACCAGTCATTAATTGAACAGCATTCATATAAATTTGATCAACATCAGGACGTTCCTCCCTATCTACTTTTATACAGATGAAGTGTTTATTCATAATTTCGGCAACTTCTTCACTTTCAAAAGATTCGTGTTCCATTACATGGCACCAATGACAAGCAGCATAACCAATTGAAACTAAAATTAGTTTATTTTCTTTTTTTGCAAGTGCTAATGTTTCAGTATTCCAAGCATGCCAATTTACAGGATTATGTGCATGTTGTAGTAGATATGGTGAGGTTTCGTTAATTAAAGCGTTGGTGTATTTATGATTTTTCATTGGTTTTTTAGTTTGGCTTTTACAACTAATAAAAGTTATCGTTAATAGTATTAGTAGTGATTTGTACATTTTTAATAAATTTGTGTGCAAGGTACTAAAAAAATAAAAAGCCAACCTGAAAAAATATCCGATTGGCTTTTAAGTAAAAACTATGAAAAATTTACTATCTAATTATATTTATATTGCAGCATTTTGCCATGCTCCACCATTAATTGCATCGATTCCTGCTTCTTTAAGGTAGTTTAATGCAGTTCCTGCTCTACCACCGCTTCGGCATACAACAACAACTGGTTTGTTCCAAGCTTTAATTTGATTAATTTTACTTGGTACTTCGTTTAGAGTAATTAATTTTGCTCCTTCTGGTTTTCCTTCTGCCCATTCCGCAGGAGTTCTAACATCTAAAATTACAGCTCCTTTGTCTAAATATTCTTTAATTGCGTTTGTGTCTGTTCCGCCTCCAAAAAAATTGAATAATCCCATATCTATTTTGTTTTTAAATTAATAATATTTTGCTGCAAAGATACTATAGAATTACGCATATAAAATGTAACACATGTTACATTGTTATTTTTATTGCTTTCAATTTTTAACTATCCAATAAAAAAGTATCTTTGCAACTTATTTATATACGATGATAAAAGTAAAAACAAAAGAACAGATTGAATTGATGCGAGAAAGTGCCTTAATGGTTTCTAAAACTTTAGGCATGGTAGCTAGTGAAATAAAACCAGGTGTAAGCACTTTGTATTTAGATAAACTTGCCGAAGAATTTATTAGAGATAATGGCGGGATTCCAGGTTTTTTGGGGTTGTATGATTTTCCTAATACTTTGTGTATGAGTCCTAATGCACAAGTTGTGCATGGTATTCCTACAGATAAACCTTTAGAGGATGGTGATATTATTTCGGTAGATTGTGGTGTTATTTTAAACGATTTTTATGGCGATCATGCCTATACTTTTGAAGTTGGTGCTGTTGCAGAGGAAACCAAAAAATTATTACAAGTAACGAAAGAGAGTTTGTATGAAGGGATTCGTCAACTACGTGTAGGTAATCGTGTTGGAGATGTTGGTTTTGCTATTCAAAATTATTGCGAAAAGCGTGGTTACGGTATTGTTCGTGAGCTTGTTGGTCATGGTTTAGGGAAAGAAATGCACGAGGATCCTGAAATGCCAAATTACGGTAAACGTGGTCGTGGTAAAAAATTTAAGGAAGGAATGGTAGTTGCTATTGAGCCAATGGTAAACCTTGGTACACAAAAAATTATACAACTTAAAGATGGTTGGACAATTTTAACTGCCGATAATAAGCCTTCTGCCCATTTTGAACATGATATTGCTATTGTTGATGGCAAACCAGAATTGCTTTCTACTTTTAAATATATTTACGATGCTTTAGGTATTGTTAGCGATGAAGAAAAGGAGTTTAGAGCCAATTAATGAATTTGTTTAAATCCATATTAAACACGATACCAAGACCTTATCTAATTAAATTGAGTTATTGGGTTCGTCCTTTTTTGAATTTATATTATAAAGGAACAACTTTTGAGGATCCGATTGATGGAAAAAAATTTAGAAAATTACTCCCTTACGGATATGGTAAACAGCGAGAGAATGCCTTATCACCAAGTACACTTTCGCTAGAAAGACATAGATTAATGTGGTTGTATCTTAAAAACGAAACGGATTTTTTTACTGCTCAAAAAAAAGTATTGCATATAGCACCAGAACAATGTTTTATAAAACGGTTTAAAAAATTAAAAAATTTAGAATATATAACCGCAGATTTATATTCGCCAATTGTAGATGTAAAAGCCGACATTTTGGATTTGCCTTTTGCGGATAATTCATTTGATGTGATTTTTTGTAACCATGTTTTAGAACATATTATAGACGATAAAAAAGCTATGCAAGAATTATATCGTGTTTTAAAACCTAAGGGTTTTGGTATTTTTCAAATTCCACAAGATTTGAATTTAGAAAAAACCTACGAGGATTTTAGCATTACTTCTCCAGAAGAGCGTAGCAAACATTTTGGACAATACGATCACGTACGTGTTTACGGAAAAGATTATTTTGATAGATTGCGTTCCGTTGGTTTTAAAGTGGAGGAAGTAAGTTACACTGAAAAAATAGCCGAAAAATTAACTAAAAAATATTGCTTATCAAAAAACGAAATACTACCTGTTTGCTATAAGTGATTATGAATGATACCAATCAATTTATTTTTTATTGGGATCCATATTTCTTCTTCTGAATTTGGGTCTCCATTTTTATACTTTTCTCCTAATATTTCAAAATGTGATTTTGGTTAAATCCGAATTTGAAAAATCACAATTTGAAAATTTGCAATATTCATATTCTCCTTTTTCAAGTGGTTTTTCCGTAAAAACCAATTTGTCAAATTTTTTGTATTCTATATATATTTCCATTTTATGAGTTCTGATTTTTGCTTGTACCTATTGGTTTTTATATTCGCAGTCTCGCCAAAGCGATATTGTCGTGATATAAATCTATAGTAAACTTAGATTAATTATTTTGCATTCACAAGCAAATTTGATAATTTTTATCATTACTGTCCGATAAAAGTATGAAATATATCACACGGAAATTTATATATATGATAATCAACGTGTTAAATTTTAAAGTTTAGTAATATTAAAAAGTAAGCCCCTAAA
>CAMZLT010000265.1 GCA_947311745.1 uncultured Flavobacteriaceae bacterium
CCGTTTGCTATTGCCTTACCAAGATTTCCTGTTCCTATAATTGCTATTTTCATATATTTTTATTTTAGAATCAAAAGTAAATAAAAAAGACTGCCTAAAAAGGCAGTCTTTTAAAATTTTATTAAAAAATAATTATTTGATAATTACTTTTCTAACAGAAGTACTATTTCCTTCTGAAACTTTTAAAATATATAAACCTGCATTAAATTTAGAAACATCCACACTAAAGCTGGTATCTACTGATGTATTAGAATATACTCTTTTACCAATAATAGAAAACATTTCTACATTTTTAGCATTGTTATTTAGTGTATTTACATAAATAATGTTTTCTGCAGGATTTGGATGAATTGAAAAACCTTCAATTTCATTTGAACCAACAGATGCAACATTACAATCGTTTGCAGCACCTGGAGTTCCCATATCGGTAGTTCCGTTAATTGCAGAAGTAGCATCACACCAATTTGCACCATTGTCGTTATCTGTAGCATCATAATAATTTGTAGATAATTCCATACTAACACCTGTAGTGTCTGGGAAATCTGCATCCGTATAATAAACCGAATCGATTACAGTACCAGAACATTCTACAATAACTTCGTCTGTTCCGTTAGATAAGTTAAATCCGTTGTATTGGTAATCTACCACAACATTATTATTTGTAGTAGTATCTGCATTAATACCAAAAACAGCATAACCATTTGCAGGAACAATTATAGATGCAGCAATTGTGTGTAATTGCCCATCAGCATCTTTAAGATCCCATCCAATCATATCTATATCACTAGAAGTTGTATTATATACTTCAAAATATTCACCAGCACTATCACCAACAGCTGCTGGATTTTTCATAATTTCGGTAATAATAATAGAACCAACACCTGTACAAGTAGCTGGTACACAAGCAGGAGAAGTAATATTTCTTGTTAAATCACAACTAGAATATTGCGGATCACCAACAACTGTAAATACAATATTTGTACCTGCAGGAATTCCTGTAATTTCAATAGTACCTGTTGCCATTAAAGCAGGATCATCTCCACCAACAGTACCTGTGTTAGCATTTAAAGTATATTGAGCCGTTCCACCTCCTGTAAAAGTAATTGTTGTGGTATAAGTTGCAGCTGCATCGCAAGTTGTTGTGATAACGTCTAGGTATAAATCACAAGGTAACGCAACCGTAAATGTTGTTTGAGCAGTAACTGCTGGTACTATATCTGCATGTGAATCATCTACTAATTTCAACATCATTGTATACGTATTTCCTGGAGTTACAGCCATTGCAATTGGAGCTGTAGTAGTGTAAGGCGTCCACGTTGCACCATTATCAGTAGAATAATGTACATGACCATCTGCACCTGTACCTGGAGCACCAATTGTAAAATTATCTGCAACAAAAGTCACATCTACACTTGTAGTAGCCGAAATTGTAGAACCATCTGCTGGAGATGAAATAGATAAAGTAGGATTTGATTGACAACCTGTATAAGAACCTAAAACGTCCCAACCAGAATCAATAGCATTAACAATCCATTCAGATGCTGCTGCTGAAGTTGTTCCTGCTACTGCATCATAACCTCTTGCATCATCCCAACTTGAGTTAGGACCACAAACAGATGATTTTCGTATTAATGTGTGGTTTTTTGTAGCATCTGCAACGCCTGCAACTTCCCAACCTGCTCCAGGATTGCCATTCCAATCTCCAATCCAATCTAATGTTTGAAAACCAGTCATTTCCCCTGCATCTATAACACCATCATTATTTGCATCATTCCAAGTACCTCCTTTTGCAAGAGCCACTCCATCATTACCATTACTTAAATAGCCAAAAGTCATATCTGCTTCTGCTAAAATCGCAGCATCTGCTGAAGGGTTTGCTACAACATATACATCACCAGGTGCTATGGTTGCTCCCGGAGTAAAAGTGTTCCAATATTCGTATTCACCAACTATTGTTGGGTCATTTGATACCGTAGGAAAGGCATAATCATCTAAGTTTATTGTTGCATTTGTTCCGTTATAAATTTCAAAAAATTTATTGTTTGAAGAACCTTCCGCATATTTACTGAAATATAATTCTGTAATTTGAGAAAAGGAAATAGCTGTTACAAATAATGTTACAACTAATAAAAAGTAATTTTTTTTCATAATATATAATGTTTAAAATTTTTATTGTTTGCTACAAATATACGTAATATTACAAAACAAGAGCGTTAAATTAACATTAAATCTTTATGTCTTTTATGTTTAATTTAATATATATTAATACATTATACTTCTTGGAATTACTGCGAAATACTGCTATGCCATAAATCCGAAAAAGTATTTCTACTACAAATCTAAACTGCACATCATTATTAGCAATGCTCGTTTTTCGATACGCATCAAACTAATATTATGTTTACGTGTCTCAAAACTGCACTACACCAATACTAACATACATTTTAGCTTTTCTCAACGAAAACCTTTGTAGATTTATGGCTATACTAGTTTTACAATAAAGTATAATATTATTATAAAGCTATTTCACATTCTTTAAAAACTTTAGTTTTACAAGGTGTTTTAAATTTTTTATGTATATCAGTAATGGCAGTTCGTTTATCTTTGAAAAAATTTTCATAGCCAATTTGTTGGATAAAATTACCTTTTTTAAGTACATCTTGGCTTACAATTTTCATACCTGTAAAGTAAATTCCTCCGCCACGTTCTCGCCATTTTAAAACTTCGTTAGTTAACCATTCTGCACCTGCAAGATCTATAAAATTAATACCATCTGCTATTAATAAAATATGTTTTACATCTTCGGTTTCGTAGAGTTGAATAAAATAATCTGAAACGGTTTCTATTGCTCCAAAATACAAGGATCCGTCTATACGAATTACTTTTAATTGCGAACAAGATTTAGTGTCTTTATTTCGGATAATATTTACAAACTTACTATCGGTACTCAAACCTAATTCAGCAATATGTGGTTTAGACGTTCTTTCTAAATAGAATAATAAAGCCATTAAAATACCCAAAATTAGGGCTTCTTCTAGTTCTAAAAATAATGTACCTAAAAAGGTAACGCCAAATACAATTATTTCGCGATTACTACTTTTAAAAATTAATTTTATGTGTTTAAAATCTATTAAATTATATCCAACTAACAATATAATTCCTCCCATTGCTGGTTTTGGTAAAAAACTAGCATATTCTGCAAATAAAAGTACTACCAACATTAATCCAACAGCCGAAATAACAGCAGACATAGGTGTTTTTGCTCCTGCTTGGTAATTAATACTTGATCTTGTAAACGAAGCAGAACTAGTATAACACGAGAAAAAACTAGAAACTACATTCGATATTCCTTGTGATATAAATTCTTGGTTTGCATTTAATTTTTGATGCGTGTGCATAGCAATAGATCTAGAAATCGCAACAGCTTCTACTAAGCCTAAAATTGCAAGGATAAACGCTCCTGAAAAGAGCATTTTTATATTTTGAAAATTAAAATCAGGCATTCTAAAAGGTGGTAAATTTGAAGGTATTTTTCCTACGGTTTCAATTCCGTTTGTAGCACCCCCAAACCAAATGGCTAAAAAACTTCCAGTAATCATTGCAAAAAGCATGTATAGTTTAGATATTTTTTTAATTTTTCGGATGGTTAAAGCAATTGCTAAAGTTATCGTTGCGACAGCAAAAGCATACCAATTTGTTTCTTCAATATGTGCTACTATGTATGAAATTATTTTATAAAATGACGAGCCTTGTGGTACTTTAATACCAAAAATATGTTTTAATTGTTTAAAAGCAATTAGTACTCCTGCTCCTGCTGAAAAACCTATTACAACAGAATTAGATACGAAATTTACTAGTTTTCCCATTTTTACAATTCCCATAAGTAGTTTTACAACTCCTGCCATAAAGGAAAGTAAAATTGCCAAAGAAACAAAGGCTTCAATATCGCTACTTGGTGTTACAAATTTGCTAATTATTGCGTATAAAACAATAGAAC
Organism: uncultured Flavobacteriaceae bacterium; assembly: GCA_947311745.1. Lineage (GTDB taxonomy): Bacteria > Bacteroidota > Bacteroidia > Flavobacteriales > Flavobacteriaceae > S010-17. The sequence goes on from CAMZLT010000265.1 coordinate 3,998, forward strand.
TAGTAGTTGTTGGTCCAGATACTAAATGATAGGACGAACCAAATATTGCTGCAATAATAGGAGTTAGCATTGCTGTATAAAATCCATAAATCGGAGGCATACCTGCAATCATTGCAAAAGCAACTGCTTGTGGTATTACTATTATTGTTCCTGTAATTCCTGCGATTAAATCGTCTTTCCAATGTTTTTTAGCTAAAGGCAACCAAGTTAAAAATGGTAGTATTTTTTGAAGCATTTATATGATTTTAGTATAACAAAGATAGAAAAAAATGGTATTTATTTGTTTGTTGTATTCAGTAAGCAATATTTAGTAGTACTATTTACGGTGTGTTTACTGAAACACTAAATATGCTCTGCATTTAATTCTGTATGCACATATTTTAGTTCTGCATAGGTGAATATATCGTCAATTTTATCTTTTAACTCTTTAAAACCTTCGTATTTAATGTTTTGCATTATTTTTTTTAGTTCAAGGTATTTTTTTTTAGGCATTAAGTCGGTTACTTTAATTTCGCCTGTTGGTATAAAATGGGTTAAATGTCCTTGGACTGTAGTAACAGCTAAATTGCGTTCTTTGGCAATTTGTTCAACTGAGTTCCCTTGTTTAAATAAAATTAAAGAAATATTTTTAGTGTTTTCTCGTTTTACTTTTTTTTGTTTTTTTGGTTTTGTATCTATTTCAAAATCTATGGAAAATTCAGATTGTATTTTGTTTTCATTACGATATTCGTTAATAACTTCTAAAATTTCGGCACCGTATTTTTGAATACGAATTTTACCAAAACCGCTAATTTTTGCTAATTCTTTTTTTGATGTTGGTAAATACGTACAGAGTTCAAACAAAGTACTTTGTTTAAAAATTTGAAAATGTGGCACATCTGTTTCATTTGCTAAAACTGCACGTAATTGACGTAAAGTTTCGAATAAAATAGGATGCTTTATATCTACAATTTCTTTTCTTTTTTTCTTTGATTTTTCTTTGGTTTGGATAATTGCTTTAGCTCGTATTTCTAGATATTTTTTAATATTAAAACCATTTTGTAATCCTTTTAAAATCGTTATTTTTGCTTGGGTAAGTTCTTCTAATGCGTCTAATTGCTTGGTTAAATCTTTTTTAACTTGTTTGTTATCGGTTGTGAAATTTATAGAATCTAACGATGCTTGTATTTTAGAGTTTGTATGATTTAAAAAATAGGTAATTCCTTTTAAAATTCGCTCTTGTATGGTTGGATCGTTTTCAATTTCATTTATATTTTCGGATAGTTGTATTATTTGTTCTTTAAAAGTATTGCTGATTTTTAAAATAGCGGTAATGCCTTCGTCTTTTAATGTATTTGTTGGTTCGATAATATTTCCTTTTAAACTAGATTTGTTTTTGTAATAAATATCTATAATTCGTTTAATAGGAAATAAAAAAGTGTAGTAATTAAATAATTCTGCAATACAATTTAATTGGTATTTTTTTTGCGAATCTGCTAAAATTTTAGTGTTTGGTTGTTCTTTTTCAATGCTTTCGGTAAAATTAGATACTTTTTTATCGTTAATAATACTAGTTGTACTTATTGGTGTTTTTAGTACAATTCCTTCTAAGGATTTACAACGACTTAGTGCAACATAGGTTTGTCCGTGAGCAAAAGATGCTTCTGCATCGATAATTGCTTTTTCAAAGGTTAATCCTTGGCTTTTATGTATGGTAATTGCCCAAGCTAAACGCAAAGGGATTTGTGTAAACGAACCTGCTTTTTTCTCGATAATTTTTTTGGTTTCGTCATCTATGGTATAGGATACGTTTTCCCATGTTTCTTTTTTTACTTCAATCTCAAAAGAATCTTCAGGACATTGTACATAAATAGAATCTCTATCAATTTGTACAATTTTACCAATTTTACCATTGTAATATTCTTTTTCAAAAGAGCTGTCATTTTTTATAAACATTACTTGTGCTCCTAATTTTAATTCTAATAACTCTTGCGTAGGATATGCGTATTCGCTAAATTTTCCTGTTATGGTTGCTTTATAAAAAAAGGATTTTTCTTTTAATTGGTTTAATTCTGCATCGTTTATTGCTTTAGCTCTGTTGTTGTGTGTTGTTAAGGTAATGTACCCGTCGTTTTTATTTGGTTTAAAATTTGGTTGGTATCTTTGGTTTAGCGTTTTTATCGATGTATCGGAAAGATTATTGGTTCGGATTTCGTTTAAAATTGCAATAAATTTTTCGTCATCTTGACGATAAATATGTTTTAATTCTATTTTTATTGCATCGCCTTGTTTAAAGGAATGACTACTGAAAAAATAGGCGTTTTCGTAATGATTTCTAAGCAAATTCCATTCGTGTGGTTTAATAATCGGAGCTAGTTGTTGCAAATCACCAATCATTAGCACTTGTACACCTCCAAAAACTTTATTTCTATCTCGGTATCGTTTTAAAACTTGATCAATTCCGTCTAATAAATCGGCACGAACCATACTAATTTCGTCGATTATTAATAAATCAATAGATTTGATAATATCTATTTTCGCTTTGCTAAATTTATGCTTAAAGCTAGTGTTTTTTCGTGTTTCACCAGGAATTATAGGTCCAAAAGGCATTTGAAAAAACGAATGTATGGTAACGCCTTTTGCATTAATTGCAGCAACACCTGTAGGAGCAACCACAACTAATCGTTTATTAGATTCGGTTTTTATTTTGTGTAAAAAAGTAGTTTTACCAGTACCAGCTTTACCAGTTAAAAAAATATTTCTATCGGTTTTTTCTATAAAATCCCATGCTAAATCTAATTCTGGATTTTTCATTTTACATAACAATTATTCAATTAATAATTTAGCGACTTTTTCACTAGCACCAGCTCCGCCAAGTTTTTGTTCTAAGGTAAAATAATCCTCAAACTGTTGTTCTCTTTTTTTGCCGTCTAAGATAGTAATTAATTCGGTTTCTAATTTATTTTCGTTAAAATCATGTTGAATTAATTCGGTTACAGCTTCTTTATCTAAGATTAAATTTACTAATGAAATGTATTTTAATGTAATTATTCTTTTTGCTATTTGATAGGAAATCCAACCACCTTTATAACAAACTACTTGCGGAACTTTAAACAGTGCCGTTTCTAAAGTAGCAGTACCAGAAGTAACTAGTGCAGCATACGAAACCGATAATAAATCATAAGTTTTATTCGATATAAATTGTACATTTTTGGTGTGAATAAATTGC
>CAMZLT010000266.1 GCA_947311745.1 uncultured Flavobacteriaceae bacterium
ATTGGGGGTTAGACCACCAAGGTGGAAAATTTTACGAAAAATTTAAAATAATACTAAACAGTTATCAAAACGAACAGCAATGTAAAAGTAGTTTGCCAATAGGATATCAAAAATTAAAATCAGACATAGATATTGCAATAGAAAAATTTAATACTGCATACAAACCAGTAGAAATTAACGGTAGTAAGATGAAAGAAATCCTTTACGGAATTAATGAATACGAATAATTCTTACTTTATAACATTACTTTGAAAACAACTGCCTAACACTATCCGAAATTGGTAAGTTATCCTCTAAAAATTCAGCGTTTATTGGTTTTTCATACACTTGCTTTATCGGTACAATTCCTGCCCAAATTGGTAAATCTAAATCTTGTTTTGCATCGTTTACACCTTCCTCTCTAACTTTTGCGGTAACTTCATCTATAGAAATAGCAATTACTTTGGTTGCATGTAATTCTTTTTCATTAGGAAATCTAGCTTCTTCCCAACGTCCTTGCATCATTTGGTCGGAAATTACTTTTAAGGCTTTTACCTTTTCGGTATCTTCGACTAAAGTGCCTTTTCCAAATATAACAACCGATTCGTAATTTAACGAATGATGAAATGCCGAACGAGCCAAAACCAAAGCATTTACCTTTGCAACAGACAAACACATATCTATCCCTTTTTCCATTTCTCCAAGCATTCTACTTACCATTGCTCCATGAATGTAAATAGTATCATCCTTTCTACCATACATTGTAGGAATAGAAACTGGTATATCATTATGTACGAAAGCAATATGACAAATTAAATTATTATCTAAAATTTTATAAATCGCATCACGATTGTAAATTCCTCTTTTTGGTACGCGTTTTAATTTTGATTTTTCAGACATAACTCTTAAATTTTATAAAATGATAAAACAAAGTAACAAAAATAATTAACAAATATCCGTACCTTTTTGACAACAAAAACAACATTAATCCCCAACTTTTATAACTGATCCATTTTTTTATTACCCATTGCAAACAATATAGACATAAAAAAACACCATTCAAAATATTTTGAATGGTGTTTTAATAAAAATTTAAGATTTTATAATTATCCTAAAGCAACACGTTTAAAAGCAGTTACTTCAACATCATTACCTAAAGATTCCTTAACATATTGTGCTACGCTTTTTTTGCTATCCTTAATAAATGCTTGATTTACTAAAGTATTGTCTTTAAAGAAACGTTTAAGTTTACCTTTAGCAATATTATCTAACATTGCTTCAGGTTTACCTTCTGCACGTAATTGATCTTTTGCAATTTCAATTTCTTTTTCGATTACAGATGCATCTACACCATCTTCGTTTAAAGCAATCGGATTCATTGCCGCCGCTTGCATAGCAACATCTTTTGCTACAACAGCAGCAGTATCTCCATTAGCGGATAAACCAACTAAAGTAGCAATTTTATTACCTGCATGAATGTACGATCCAACAAAAGGAGCATCTATTTTTTCAAAAGCTGTAATTTCTAATTTTTCACCAATAACACCAGTTTGCTCGATTAATTTATCAGAAACAGTCATTCCGTTAAAATCAGCAGCTAAGAAAGCATCTTTATCTGCACAATTTAAAGCTAAATTTGCAAAATCATTTGCTAATTTAACAAAAGAATCGTTTTTACCAACAAAATCCGTTTCACAACCTAATACAATTGCAACACCAGCAGTATTATCTGCATTAACTTTAGTGATAGCAGCACCTTCAGTAGAAGCTCTATCTGCTCTTTTAGCAGCAACCTTTTGTCCTTTTTTTCTAAGAACTTCAATTGCTTTATCAAAATCACCATCTGCTTCAACAAGGGCTTTTTTACAGTCCATCATTCCAGCACCAGTAGATTTTCTTAATTTATTTACTTCTGCAGCAGTTATTTTTGCCATTTTAATACGTTTTTGTAATTAATTTAATATTATTTTTCACCTTCGTTTTTGTCTTTACCGCTTTTTCTGTCTGCTAATCCTTCTGCAATAGCTTCGGTTAAATGCGATAAAACTTTTTCGATAGATTTAGAAGCATCATCATTAGATGGAATTACAAAATCAACTAGTCTAGGATCAGAATTGGAATCTACCATTGCAAAAATAGGAATGTTTAATTTACGTGCTTCTGCAATAGCAATATGTTCTCTTTTGATGTCTATAACAATGATAGCACCTGGTAAACGAGTCATATCTCTAATAGAACCTAAATTCTTTTCTAGTTTAGCTCTTGTACGATTAATTTGTAATTTTTCTCTTTTTGATAACGCATCAAAAGAACCATCTTGCTTCATTCTATCAATAACAGACATTTTTTTAACTGCTTTTTTGATAGTTGCAAAGTTGGTTAACATACCTCCAGGCCATCTTTCGGTGATGTAAGGCATATTTACAGAACCTGCATTTTTAGCTACGATTTCTTTTGCTTGTTTTTTGGTAGCGACATATAGTATTTTTCTACCAGAAGCTGCTATTTTTTGTAGAGCACTTTGTGCCTCTTCCATTTTAGCAACTGTTTTATATAAATCAATAATATGAATACCTTTACGTTCTGTATAGATATATGGAGCCATATTAGGATTCCATTTTCTTGTTAAATGTCCAAAGTGTACACCTGCATCTAACAATTCTTTTACTTCAATATTTTTCATTTTTTGTTTAGTTTACGTTCCGTAAGAATTAGCAATATCTAAGTAGTTTCATTTTTTTGAAAATCTTAAAAATTTGGATGCTAAACTCAAACAATAACTTTTTAATAATACTATTATATTAACGTTTAGAGAATTGAAATTTCTTACGAGCTTTCTTTTGACCGAATTTCTTACGTTCAACCATTCTTGGATCTCTTGTTAATAAACCTTCTGGTTTTAATACTAATCTATGCTCTGCATCTAATTCGCACAAAGCACGTGAAATTGCTAAACGAATAGCTTCTGCTTGACCAGTAATTCCTCCACCAAAAACATTTACAGAAATATCAAATTTACCAATATTTTCAGTTAAAGTTAAAGGTTGGTTTACTTTGTATTGTAAAGTTCCAGTAGTAAAATATGTTTCCATATCTTTACCATTTACCGTAATTTTACCAGAACCATCACTCATATAAACACGAGCAACTGCTGTTTTTCTTCTACCTATTTTATGAATAGTTTCCATGATTATTTAATGTCTTTTAAATTAATAGCTTTAGGATTTTGAGCTTCTTGTTTGTGTTCGCTTCCGCTATACACATACAAATTTTTGTAAATTGCTCTTCCTAATTTGTTTTTAGGTAACATTCCTTTAACAGCATTTTCTACTAAGCGTATTGGGTCTTTTCCAAATACTTCTGTAGCAGTTAATGTTCTTTGTCCTCCTGGATAACCTGTATGTCTTACATAAACTTTGTCAGACCATTTGTTTCCAGTTAATTGAATCTTCTCAGCGTTGATTACTACGACATTGTCTCCGCAATCCACGTGAGGGGTAAAGTTAGGTTTGTGTTTACCTCTAATTAGTTTTGCAACTTTAGAAGCTAATCTACCTAACACTTCGCCTTCGGCATCTACAACTAACCATTCTTTATTAACGGTTGCTTTGTTTGCAGATACGGTTTTGTAACTTAATGTGTTCACACGTATATTTTTAATTAAACATTCCTCTTTACTCTAAAGAGTCTGCAAAAGTACGCATATTTATTTATTTAGCAAGTAGTTTATGGGTTTTTTTATGCTTGATGGTTTTACCAAAAAGAAAATGATGAAAATTTATTTTTCATGACTCACACAAATAAAAAATAAACATAATAAATCTGTTACAAAAATAATATCTTTGCCCTTATAAATAGATAAAAAATGAATTTTTGGACTATCATTGCTAGAGGTATTTTAAGAGGGAAGTATATTATATTGGTTGTTCTTGCTGTATTGACCTATTTTTTAGCAAGTCAAATAAAATATGTTAAATTTTCTAATTCCGAAGCAAATTTACTTCCGAGCGACCATAAAGTAAATACTGAATACGATAAATTCCTTTCTATTTTTGGTGAGGAAGGAAATTTAATAATTCTTGCAGTAAAAGATGAAAGCTTATTTACACCTGAAAAATTTAATAACTGGAATACACTAATCCATAAATTAAACAACTTTGAAGAAGTAGAAAGTGCTAAATCTATTTCGGATATAAAAAAATTAGTAAAAGACACTAAAAAAAAGCGGTTTGTTACCAAAAATTTATTTGAAAAACAACCTACTACAAAAGCAGAAATTTTAGCGGTAAAAAAAGATTTGTTTACCAAACTTCCGTTTTATGAAAACTTGCTTTTTAATAAAGAAACAGGAACTATTCGTGCAATTATTTATCTAAAAAAAGATATTGTAAATACTAAAAAAAGAATTTCGTTTGTTTTGGATAAATTAATTCCTGAAATAAAACAATTTGAAACAGACAATAATACGAATATTTACGCTTCAGGAATGCCCTATGTTAGAACCTTGAATGCTAAAAACATCAAAGATGAAATGAAATATTTTGTTTTTGGCGCTTTAGGTATTACAGCACTGATATTTTTCTTTTTCTTTCGTTCGTTTAGAGCTACGTTTATCACACTTGTTACGGTAATTATTGGTGTAATTTGGTCTTTCGGAACTATTGGTCTTTTAGGCTACGAAATTTCCATTTTAACAGCTTTAATTCCTCCGCTAATCATTATTATAGGTGTGCCAAATGCGGTATTTTTAATTCATAAATACCAACAAGAAATCAAAAATCACGGTAACCAAGCTAAATCCTTACAACGAGTAATTTCAAAAATTGGTAATGCAACTTTAATGACAAATATTACCACTGCAAGTGGTTTTGCAACCTTTATATTTACTAAAAGTAAAGTCTTAAATGAATTCGGAATTATTGCCTCGATTAATATTATGGGTATTTTCTTTTTATCCTTATTGTTAATTCCGATAATGTATAGTTTTTTGCCAATACCAAAAGAAAAACACTTAAAACATTTAGAAAAAAAATGGATTAACAGCGTTGTAAATTGGATGCTAAATACTGTAAAACGGAAGCAAATTACTATTTATATTGTAACTTTTGTACTAATAATTATTAGTATAATTGGGGTGTATATGATTCGTGTTTCTGGTAGTTTAATAGAAGATATGCCTAAAGGGAAACAGTTTTATAAAGATATTAAATTTTTTGAAAAAGAATTTGGCGGAATTATGGCATTAGAAGTTTTAATAGACACTAAAAAACCAAAAGGTGTTATGAAACTTTCTACTTTAAAGAAAATGCAAAAAATAGAAGAGGAGATAGACGAAATACCAGAATTATCGCCAATGTTTTCTATATTAAATATTGTAAAATATTCCAAACAAGCATATTATAATGGTAATCCGAAATATTTTCAATTACCAAGTAAACAAGAAAAAAACTTTATTTTATCCTACACTAAAAATTCCGATACAAATTCGGATATGCTAACTAGTTACGTGGATTCAACTGGTAGATATGCTAGAATGACTACCTTTATGAAAGATATCGGAACAGAAAAAATGGATGTTATTGAAAAACGCTTGGCAAATAAAGTTAAAAAGTTTAATAAAAAGAATTTTGATGTTACATTAACAGGTAAAGCACTCGTGTTTTTAAAAGGAACAACGTATTTAGTTAAAAATTTAGCCGTTTCTTTAGGTATTGCTATTATTTTAATTTCGCTATTTATGGCTTGGATGTTTCGCTCGTTTAAAATGATTTTAATTTCGTTAATTCCTAATGTTTTACCTTTACTTTTTACTGCTGGACTAATGGGTTATCTTGGTGTACCAATAAAGCCTTCCACAATTTTAGTATTTAGTATTGCTTTTGGTATTTCGGTAGATGATACCATACATTTTTTAGCAAAATACAGACAAGAATTAAAAGCAAACCATTGGAAAGTACGTAAATCGGTTTATAATGCTTTAAAAGAAACAGGTGTAAGTATGTTTTATACTTCTATTGTATTATTTTTTGGTTTCTTAATTTTTATGTTTTCTAGTTTTGGAGGCACTATTGCTCTTGGCGGATTAGTATCAATAACCTTATTATTTGCAATGGTTTCTAATTTATTATTATTACCAGCACTTTTATTATCTTTTGAACGAAAAATTGCCAACAAAAAAACATTTATCGAACCGAAAATAAAAATATTACCACAAGAAACAGAATAAGTTTGGTACAATAATTGATTTTTAGATAGTTAAAAGAAATTAATCAAAAAATATTAGTATATTGTAACCCTAAAAAATAAACCATGAAAAGAATACTACTAACTATCCTAATCACCAGTTTTTTATTTGGATTTATTGGCTTTCAAGATGATATTTGGAAAGCTCCTGAAGCTGCAAAAAAAATTAAAAATCCTATTGCAAAAGACGATGCTTCTATTAATAGAGGTAAACGAATTTTTAGATCTAGATGTGCTGTTTGCCATGGATTAAACGGAAAAGGCAATGGCCCTGGGGCAAAAGCCTTAACACCAAAGCCTGAAAATTTAGCATCTGAAAGAGTTAAAAACGAAACAGATGGCGAAATTTTTTGGAAAATTTCAAAAGGAAGGAACGATATGATAAAATGGGAACCTATTCTTAACGAAAAACAACGTTGGGATTTGGTAAATTATATTCGTAGTTTAAAATAAAAATAACTTTTTAATTTAATTGATATTTATCACATATTTTAAAATTAAAATATGTACTTTCGTATTTTATTTATAATGATTCTAAATAACATGCGAATTACCGTTTCGGATTTAAAAATAGGCGAAAAAGGCATTATCAAACAAGTTTGTATGCAAGCTATTCCGTTGAAATTGTTAGAAATGGGTTGTATTCCAACCAAGGAAATTGAACTTATTCAAATTGCACCACTAAACGATCCGTTATACATAAAAGTAAACGGAAGCCATCTTGCCATTAGACGTGAAGTAGCTGATTTAATCGAAATTGAACCAAACCAAGCAACTAATTTATGCGAAACGATACAGTCATAAATATTGCTTTAGTAGGAAATCCAAATACTGGTAAAACTTCACTGTTTAACCAATTAACTGGTTTAAATCAAAAAGTAGGAAATTATCCAGGTGTTACGGTAGATCGTGTACAAGGATTTACTAAATTAAACGAAAAAATTTCGGCAAAAATAATTGATTTACCAGGAACGTATAGCATCAACCCAAACACTATTGACGAAAGTATCGTTTTAGATACTTTAATAAATACAAAAAATCCCGATCATCCAGATATCGTAATTGTCGTAGCAGATATTGAAAATTTAAAACGAAATTTACTGCTATTTTCACAAGTAAAAGATCTAAATATCCCAACAATTCTTGCCATAAATATGGCAGACCAAATGAAAAAAAAGGGAATTGAAATTGATTTAAAGACTCTAGAAAAAGAATTAAAGAGTGATGTTATACTAATTAGTGCAAGAAAAAATATTGGAATTGAAAATTTAAAAAAGCATATTTTAAACCCAACTGTTACCACTACTTCGGCTTTATCCGATTGGTCTACAAGAATGGATAAAGAATTTTTTGAAAAAATAAAAAAAGATTTTCCTGATTTACCAATTTATAAAGCTTGGTTATATATTACACAATGTAACGATTTATCTATATTTGATAAAAAACGCCAAGAAAAAATTGAAAAATTACAAGAAAACGAAGAGAAGTTATCCAAACTACAACACAAAGAAACTGTTTTACGATTTCAGTTTATAAACAATGTACTAAAAAAAGTATATAAAATTGATAAAAGTAAAGCAACTGATATTCGTTCAAAATTAGATAAAATATTAACACATAAAATTTATGGTTACGTATTATTTACACTTATTTTATTTTTAATGTTTCAATCGGTTTTTGATTTGGCTCAGATTCCAATGGATTTTATCGATACTACTTTTTCAAAATTAAGTGGTTTTA
>CAMZLT010000267.1 GCA_947311745.1 uncultured Flavobacteriaceae bacterium
AAATCACCTAATTTTAATTTTATTTTAAATCAATCCGATTACAAAGCGTATAATTGGCATACTAATTTTAAAAATGAAGTACAACGAAACTTAAAATTTGAATTCCTTTCCGATAAATGGCTAACAACTTCTGCACAAATTACGCAATTAGATAATTACGCCTATTTTGCAGATTCCGATGCGGATGGACAAGCAAATCCATTACAATACGATAAAACAGTAAATTATTTAAAAATAAAAGCATCTAAAAATATTTCGTATAAAAGATTTCATTTAGATAATACTTTGATGTATCAAAAAGTAGCATCAGGTTCCGATGTTTTTAATGTGCCACAATTCGTAACTAGAAATAGTTTGTATTATAGTAACTATGTATTTAAAAAGAAACCAATGTATTTAGAAACAGGAATTTCGTTTAAATACTTTACCAAATACTATGCAAATGCATATAATCCCTTATTATCCGAATTTACAGTCCAAAACACTGTTGAAATTGGTGATTTTCCGATAGTAAATTATTTTATTAACGCTCGAGTACGACAAACACGAGTTTATTTTGAACTAGATCATATAAATTCATTGTTTGGAAAGAAAGAATATTACACCGCACCATCATACCCATACCGTGATTTTGTAATTCGTTTTGGTTTGGTTTGGAATTTCTTCATTTGATTGTTTGCTAGTATGGTTTATTTTTTTACTTTTGTGCCTGAAAAAGAGCGTAATGGAAATAAAACAAAAGAAAAAAAGAGTAAAAGAAGTAAAGAAAAAAACTTCCGTAAATTTAAGTTTATATTATAGAGCCTTTATAAAAGAGCAAATAGCTACAGGTAGATTTTCTTCTGCTTCTGACGTAATGGTTTTTGGTTTGCGTTTATTAGAGCAAGAAGATATTTTATTAGAAAAAAAGAAAAAACGAAAAGCGGTATTAAACAAATAAATACAACTTACATAGGTAACTTTTGTTACAATGAAAATAATATTTTTTTGCGTATATTAGCGAAATTTTAATCGTATAATTATGAAAAAAAATATATTCTTTATATTGCTTGGTTTTATGTACATATCCCAAGCTCAAAACCAACTAGCAATTCCTCCAACAATAACCGATACGAATATCAATTTAACCTTACAAAACGGAACGCATCAGTTTTTTTCAGGACATGATACGGCTACGATGGGGGCAAACGGAAATATTTTAGGGCCAACTTTAATTATGCAAAAAGGTTCTGATGTAAATATTAATGTAACCAATAATTTAGGGCAACCAACAACCATACATTGGCATGGGATGCATATTTCTGCATCAAACGATGGTGGTCCACACACTATTATCGATCCAGGAACAACTTGGAATCCACAATTTACCGTTTTAAATAATGCATCTACTATGTGGTATCATCCGCATTTAGATACCTATACTGACGAACATGTAAGTAAAGGAATTGCAGGATTAATCATCATTAAAGATCTAGAGGAAGCAGCTTTAGATTTACCAAGAACTTATGGTGTAGATGACTTTCCGTTAGTAGTACAAACAAAAGATTTTGATGCAAATTATCAAATTGTAAACCATTCTAATAACGACGATACGATTATGGTAAACGCAACGGTTGATCCGTATGTAGAAATGCCAGCACAAGTAGTACGACTTCGTTTGCTTAACGGCTCTACACAACGTGTTATGCGTTTTGGATTTACAGCGAACAAAAGTTTCTATCAAATAGCAACAGATGGTGGTTTACGTGAAGTGCCTTTATCTACTACTAGATTGCAATTAGCATCAGGGGAACGTTCTGAAATATTAGTCGATTTATCAGGAATGGAAGGGCAAACCATTTATTTAATGAGTTATGCATCCGAATTTGGAAACGGAATTTATGGTGGTAACTCGCCAGGAATGAATCCAAATATGCCTTTAGCAAATTACAATCCAAACCCTTTAAACGGAACAGATTTTAATATTTTACGAATTGATGTAGTTGCACAAACTGCAAATCCTGTTACTGCAATACCTAGTAATTTAGTAACAATTATACCATATTTAGAAGCAAATGCAGACGCACAACGTTCGTTTAGTTTGCAGCCAGATCAAGGAGGTTTTAATCAATTAAATGGCGATTTTGTTATTAACGGAGCAAGTTTAGATATGAATACTATTAACGTAACAGTACCTTTAGATAATACAGAAGTTTGGACAATTAGTAATAATTCAGCAATTTCACATCCATTTCATATTCATGATATTCAGTTTAATATTATATCGGTTAATGGTGCTACACCTCCTCCAACAGCACAAGGTTGGAAAGACACCTTTTTAGTTCCTGCAGGTGGAGGACAACTTAAAGTAGTTACCAAATTTACTGATTTTGCAGACGATGCAATTCCATATATGTATCATTGTCATATGCTTAATCATGAAGATGGAGGTATGATGGGGCAATTTGTTGTGGTAGATCCAAATGCGGGAGTAAACGACTCTACCTTAAAAGAAGGTTTTGTGTTATTTCCAAACCCTT
>CAMZLT010000268.1 GCA_947311745.1 uncultured Flavobacteriaceae bacterium
AGGCTTTTTCAAGAATTTCATACGATAATCCTTTTACTTTAATATCCATTTGACAAGCAGTAATACCATCCGCAGTACCTGTTACTTTAAAATCCATATCACCTAAATGATCTTCATCACCTAAAATATCGGATAAAACGGCGTATTTTCCAGATTCAACATCGGTTATTAAGCCCATTGCAATACCAGAAACTGGTTTTTTAAGATCAACACCTGCATCCATAAGTGCCATAGTTCCTGCACAAACAGTTGCCATAGATGATGAACCGTTAGATTCTAAAACTTCCGACACAACTCGTACGGTATAAGGCCAATCTTCGGCAAGCATTCCTTTTAAGGCTCTTTGTGCTAAATTACCATGACCAACTTCTCTACGTGATGTTCCACGTAATGGTCTTGCTTCACCTGTACAAAAAGGCGGGAAATTATAGTGTAAATAGAATTTTTCTTCTCCTTCGTAAGTAGGTAAATCAATAACATTAGCATCTCGTGATCCTCCAAGTGTAACAGTTGCTAATGCTTGTGTTTCACCACGAGTAAAAACAGCAGAACCGTGTGTGGAAGGTAAATAATCTACTTCACACCAAATTGGTCTGATTTCAGTAGTTTTTCTTCCGTCTAAACGGATACCTTCATCCATAGTTAAATTACGGATTGCCTCTTTTTGTGATTTATTGAAGTATTTAGAAATCAATTTTCCTTTTTCGTCTAATTCTTCTTCTGTAAATAAAGCTATTACTTCTTCTTTAACTGCAGCAAATTTTTCACTACGTTCTTTTTTAGAAGTTCCTTGTTTTGCAATTGCATAACATTTATCATAAGCATAATCGTTTACTTTCTTTTCGGTTTCTTCACAAATTTCTGCTTGTGGATACTCACGAGTTTCTAAAACTCGATTTGCTTTTTTAGCTAAATTTAATTGTGCCTGACATTGTAATTTAATTGCTTCGTGTGCAAATTTAATAGCATCTGCCATTTCTTTTTCAGATACTTCATCCATTTCACCTTCAACCATCATAACAGATTCTGCTGAAGCACCAACCATCATATCAATATCTGCTTTTTCTAATTCTGTTCTACTAGGGTTGATAACAAATTCACCATCAATACGAGCAACTCGTACTTCAGATATTGGATATTCAAAAGGGATATCAGTCAATGCAATACAAGCAGATGCTGCAAGACCTGCCAAAGCGTCTGGCATTACTTCATCATCGGATGACATAAGTTGTATCATTACTTGAGTTTCTGCATGATAATCTTTTGGAAATAAAGGTCTTAAAACACGATCAATTAAACGCATTGTTAGAATCTCTTCATTACTTGGTCTTGCTTCTCTTTTAAAGAAACCTCCTGGATAACGACCTGCTGCTGCAAATTTTTCTCTATAATCAACAGTTAAAGGTAAAAAATCCATACCTTCTTTAGTTTCATAAGACGAAACTACTGTTCCTAACAACATAGCCTTACCCATTCTAACAACTACAGAACCGTGTGCTTGTTTTGCTAATCGTCCTGTTTCAATGGTAATTACTCTACCATCTTCTAATTTAATTTCTTCCGTAAATAATTCTGGAATCATAATTTTTAATTTATGTAAGTAGTCTTCAATCTACTTACGGTTTAACATTTTTTACTTTAGTTGTGTGTTTTAAGTAACCAATGAAGTTTTGTTTTACTCGTCAAGTGAGTTATTCTTGGCTCTAAACGAGCGTGTATAAATAAAAAAAGAGGCAAAAAGCCTCTTTTTTATAATTGAAATTATTTTCTAATTCCTAATTCTTTAATAATAGCACGATATCTTAATACATCTACTTTGATTAAGTAATCTAATAAACTTTTACGTTTCCCTACTAGTTTAACTAACGAACGTTCTGTGTTAAAATCTTTACGATTTTTCTTTAAATGCTCTGTTAAATGGTTAATTCTGTAGGTAAATAAAGCGATTTGTCCTTCTGCTGTTCCTGTGTCGTTAGCAGCTTTACCGTGTTTTGCGAAAATTTCCGCTTTTTTTTCTTTTGTTAAATACATTCCAATATTGTTAAAATAATTTTTATGCTAATCTATCACTACAATAGATTTTAAGTTCGCAAAATTACACTATTTTTTAGAAACTATTATTTTTTTTCTAAAATTTCTTTAATATTTGGCTTAAAGTAATTAGGACCTTTCATTACTTTACCATCTTCTCGATAAATTGGCTTGTTATCTGCTCCTAATTTACTCATATTAGATTTTTGGATTTCATTAAATACTTCTTCAATTTTATCTTGCATTCCATGTGCTAAAATTGTCCCACATAAAATGTATAACATATCACCCAAGGCATCTGCAATTTCAACTAAATCATTATTTTTTGCTGCTTCTAAATATTCTTTATTTTCTTCATCCATCAAATCAAAACGCAATTGCATTTCTGGTATTTTTGCTATTGGTGTTTTTCGGTTTTTAATTCCGAATGCATTATGGAAAGTTTCTACTGCTTTAATTTTATTTTTCATTGTGTTTAAGTATCAAATTTTTTAAATAATTGTGTCAGTACTTTTTTACTGTTTCCTATAAAAATTTCATTTTCAAAAATAATTACAGGTCTTTTTAAAAAGGTATATTCTTCTAAAATTAAATTTTTATAATCTTGCTCTGTTAAATTTTCATTTTTTAAACCTCGTGCTGTATATTTTTTTGCTCGTTTATTAAATAAGGCTTCATAGGATTTTAAAAAATTAAACATTTCCTCTAATTGAATTACAGTAATACATTCTGATTTAATCTCTTGAAATTTAAAAGAATTAAATTTATCACTTCCTATTTTCTCTTTGATTTGCTTTAAAATTCGTTTACAAGTATCACAAGTTTTTAAATAATATATCTTATTCATAGGTAAATTATAGAAATACAAATATGCAAAGAAAATTTTATTCTGCTGTAATAGAAATATTGTTTATTTTTATCAAAAATTAAAACAATGATTTTTCAAACAGCAATATTTACACGAAAGCTTTTATCTAATTTATTAGACGAATTATCTTTAGAACAATTAAACTATACACCTAAAGGATTTAATAACAATATTTTTTGGAATATAGCACATATCATTGTTACGGAACAAATGCTTAGTTACGGACTTTCAGGTCTGGAAATTGATATAGATTCGGATTTTATAAAGCGTTTTAAAAAAGGTTCTTTGTGTAAAACTAATTATTCTGATAATGATATACAACTACTTAAAAATAAATATTTTAAATTGATTAATAATACTAAAATTTTATACAAAGAAAATAGATTTAAAAATTTTACCGAATATCCTACAAGTACTAATATTGTATTAAAAAATATTGATGATGCTTTACAATTTAATGCATTACACGAAGGTATTCATTTAGGCGTTATACTAAGCATAAAAAAACAACTACAATAATGGATACTTACGTAATAGCAACTGTTTTAATCGTATTTTCAGCTATTTTTGGTTATATAAATGTACGATTTTTAGAATTTCCAAATACTATTGGTTTAATGGTAATTACTATTGTTTTTACACTTTTAGTTTTCGCTTTAAGTTATTTTGATCCTACTTTATTAGAAAAAGAACGTGAATTTATTGGTCATATTGATTTCCGAACACTTTTATTAGATATTATGCTAAGTTTTTTACTTTTTGCTGGAGCTTTGCATACTAATTTTCAGCAATTAAAAATTCAGAAAAAACCAATTTTAGCTTTTGCAACACTAAGCACACTTATTTCTACTCTTTTAGTTGGAATTTTTGTATATTTCGGACTACAAGTAATTCATTTAGATACGGATTTTATCTATTGTTTGCTTTTTGGTGCCTTAATTTCACCAACGGATCCTATTGCTGTACTTGGAATTCTTAAAAAAGTTGGTGCTCCAAAAAAATTAGAAACAAAAATTGTTGGTGAGTCGTTATTTAATGACGGTGTTGGTGTGGTAGTATTTATAACCATTTTTGGAATTGCAAATAAAGGATTAGCACATTTTTCGGTTTTACATACCACATTAGAATTTTTTCAAGAAGTTGGTGGTGGTTTATTATTAGGAAGTTTTATTGGCTACACAACCTATAGACTTTTAAAATCTATCGACGATTATGACACCGAAGTAATCATAACTATTGCTGCAGTTATGGGAGGAACTTTATTAGCAAGTAAAATTCATGTTTCTGCACCTTTAGCAATGGTAGTTGCAGGATTAATTGTAGGTAATGATACCGTTAGACAATCTGCAATGAGCAAAATAACCGAACAATATGTAGATAAATTTTGGGAATTAGTCGATGTCCTTTTAAACACTATTTTATTTGTAATGATCGGAATGGAGTTATTGGTTTTAACTTTTGAAAAAGAATTTTTTCTTGCTGGTGTACTTGCAATTCCTGCTTTATTATTTGCTAGATATTTATCGCTTATGCTACCAATTAAATTCTATGCAAAAAAATTAGATTTTATTAAAAACACCAATATTATTATGACTTGGGGAGGACTTCGTGGTGGAATTTCAATAGCTTTGGCTTTGAGTTTACCGCACGAAATGAACCGAGATTTATTTTTAGTAATGACCTATACAGTTGTGGTATTTTCTATAATCGGACAAGGATTAACCGTTGGGAAATTAATAAAAAAACTAACCTAAAAAATTAATTAAAACATTTGATATAAATAGTAAAAAATGAAATTTAACACAAAAGTAATTCACGGAAAACAACAACACGAACCAACAACAGGAGCAGTAATGACTCCTATTTTTCAAACTTCAACTTTTGCACAAAGTAGTCCTGGACAACATAAAGGTTATGAATATTCTAGAGCTGCAAATCCAACACGAACAGCTTTAGAAAACGCCTTTGCTTCTATTGAAAATGGCACACATGGTTTTGCTTTTTCGTCTGGTTTAGCTGCAACCGATTGTGTACTACGTTTGCTTAATCCAAATGATGAAATTATCGCTGGTGACGATCTTTACGGAGGAACATATAGAATGTTTACCAAACTCTTTGAAAAATATGGTTTAAAATTTCATTTTGTAAATATGGATGACCCTGAAAATGTAAAAAAAGCCATTACAAAAAACACCAAATTAATTTGGATGGAAACACCAACCAATCCGTTATTAAAAGTTGCAGATATTGTTGCAATTACCAAGATTGCTAAAGAAAACAATCTTTTAAGTGTTGTAGATAACACGTTTGCCACACCATATTTACAACAACCATTAGATTTAGGTGCTAATATTGTAATGCATTCTGCTACAAAATATCTTGGAGGACATTCTGATATTGTTATGGGGGCTTTAATGGTAAAAGATGCAAAACTTGCCGAGGATTTACATTTTATACAATTTGCTGGAGGAGGAATTGCAGGACCAATGGACTCGTTTTTAGCGTTGCGTGGTGTAAAAACATTGGCAATACGTATGCAAAGACATTGCGAAAACGGTATGGCTGTTGCAAATTTTTTAGAAAACCACACTAAAGTAGCAAATGTATATTATCCTGGTTTACAATCGCATCCAAACCATGAAATTGCTAAAAAACAAATGCGTGATTTTGGCGGAATGCTTTCGTTTAGACTAAAAGATACTTCACGCGAAGCAACTTTTAAAGTATTAGAAAATTTAAGTGTTTTTACGCTTGCTGAATCGCTTGGTGGAGTAGAAAGCCTTGCTAATCATCCTGCAACAATGACACACGCATCTAT
>CAMZLT010000269.1 GCA_947311745.1 uncultured Flavobacteriaceae bacterium
AAAAACACCAGCAGTAGAAACTCCTGCTAAAACAGAAAACACAGAAAATAAAACAGAAAAAAAATAAGATCTGTATATTATCTAAAAAAAATGCCAACGTGTCACACGTTGGCATTTTTTTTTAGGTAAATGTCAGTTTTTTTTACTTGGCATACTTTTAGCATTTTAAGAAAAAACAATTGAATAACCTTTAAAATAATATAAATTATGAGTAAATTAAATATTCAACCATTAGCAGATAGAGTATTAATAGAACCATTACAAGCCGAAACACAAACTGCTTCTGGATTATATATTCCAGATTCCGCAAAGGAAAAACCACAGCAAGGAAAAGTAGTAGCAATTGGTAACGGAACAAAAGATGAACCAATGACTGTTAAAGTTGGCGATACTGTTCTTTATGGTAAATACGCAGGTACAGAACTAAAATTAGAAGGAAATGATTATTTAATGATGCGTGAAAGCGATATTTTAGCAATAATTTAATTAACAAAAACATTAAAAAATATAAAAAATGGCAAAAGACATAAAATTTGATATAGATGCACGTGATGGATTAAAGCGTGGTGTAGATGCATTAGCAAATGCAGTAAAAGTTACTTTAGGTCCAAAAGGTAGAAATGTAATTATTGGAAAATCTTTTGGTGGACCGCACATTACAAAAGACGGTGTAACCGTAGCAAAAGAAATTGAATTAGAAGATCCTTTAGAAAATATGGGAGCTCAAATGGTAAAAGAAGTTGCATCAAAAACTAATGATTTAGCAGGTGATGGAACTACAACTGCAACTGTTTTAGCACAGGCAATTGTAAAAGAAGGTCTTAAAAATGTTGCAGCAGGAGCAAATCCTTTAGATTTAAAAAGAGGAATTGATAAAGCAACCAGTGCAATAGTTGCAGATTTAGAAAAACAAGCAGAAACCGTAGGTAAAGGCGATAAAATAATGCAAGTAGCAACTATTTCGGCAAATAACGACGAGACTGTTGGTACGTTAATTTCCAATGCTTTTAATAAAGTAGGTAAAGAAGGGGTTATCACCATTGAAGAAGCAAAAGGAATGGAAACATACGTAGATATTGTAGAAGGAATGCAATTTGATAGAGGATATCTTTCGCCTTATTTTGTTACCGATTCTGAAAAAATGTTGGCGGATATGGAAAATCCATATATTTTGTTGTACGATAAAAAAATATCTACAATGAAAGATATTATGCCAATTTTAGAACCAGTTGCTCAATCAGGAAAACCACTAGTTATCATTGCCGAAGATGTAGATGGAGAAGCTTTAGCAACATTGGTAGTAAATAAATTGCGTGGTGCATTAAAAATAGCAGCAGTTAAAGCTCCAGGTTTTGGCGATAGACGTAAAGCAATGTTAGAGGATATTGCAATTCTAACAGGAGGAACTGTAATTGCAGAAGAAAGAGGCTTTACTCTTGAAAATGCAACTATTGATATGTTAGGAACTGCCGAAAGAGTTACTATTGATAAAGATAATACAACCGTTGTAAACGGAGCAGGTGATGCAGATACGATTAAAGCAAGAGTTGGTCAAATTAAATCTCAAATTGAAACAACTACTTCAGATTACGATAAAGAAAAACTACAAGAACGTTTAGCTAAATTAGCAGGAGGAGTAGCTGTTTTATATGTTGGTGCAGCTAGTGAAGTAGAAATGAAAGAGAAAAAAGATAGGGTAGAGGATGCGTTAAATGCAACTCGTGCTGCTGTTGAAGAAGGTATTATTGCTGGTGGTGGAGTTGCTCTAGTTAGAGCAAAAGCAACCTTATCAAAGCTAAAACCTTTAAATTTTGATGAAGAAACTGGTGTTAAAATTATTGAACGTGCTGTGGAAGAGCCATTGCGACAAATTGTTGAAAATGCAGGTGGAGAAGGTTCGGTTGTGGTATCTAAAGTGTTAGAAGGTAAAAAGGATTTTGGTTACAATGCAAAAACCGATGAATATGTAAGTATGCTTAAAGCAGGAATTATCGATCCTAAAAAAGTTACTCGTGTTGCCCTTGAAAATGCAGCATCGGTTGCCGGAATGATTTTAACAACAGCTTGTGCGTTGGTAGATATTAAAGAAGATGCTCCTGCTGGTGCAGCAATGCCTCCGATGGGAGGAATGCCAGGTATGATGTAATACTTCTAATTTATTTGATGTAAAAATCAAATAAAATAATTTTAAAAGCCTTCAAGTTTACTTGAGGGCTTTGTTATTTATTGATAATGAATTGTTTATGATTTTATGTTGTTTTTTGGCACGTAATTTGATTCTATCTAAGCAGTTACACTAACCAACAGTTTTTGGTTTAACTATTAAATACATAAATTATGAAAAAAGCAACATTCCTTTTAATCTTACTTTTAAGTTCTTTTATAACGATTCAAGCAAGTGAAAGTTCGTTTGAAAATACTAGATATTATTCCACTAATGGAGAGTCTTTTAATTTTGTAGAGAATAACGTGCATTTTATGGTATATCAAAATGGTGAATTTGATTTCTTTATTAGACCAAATAATGTTAGTGTAAATGTAGATTTTGGTGTTGTGGATATTTCTTTTAATTCAGGATATAATTACGATACATACGTGCAGTACGATGATTACGGAGCAGTTATTCAGATAGAAAATATTCCTATTTATTATGATTATTACGGAAGGATTTCAAGAATTGGTTCTACTTATATTCGCTATAATCACAGACGATTAATTCAATTTGGAAGTATGTACGTGCATTATAATTCTTACGGATATTATGATTATTGTTCAGGATATATAAACCGATATAACCACCGTTATAACTTTAGACCTTACAAGCATTATTTTGCACGACCAATTTATAACCATTGCTTGGTAAGTTACGAACCGTACCGCAGACATTATGCTCCTGTACGATATCGTTATAATAGTACTGATTATCGTCGTAGAGCACGAAGAACACGTGTTACAAGAACGTCTGTTAGACGAGATGTGCCAAAACGAGTAGCATCAAAAACACGAACAGCTGTTAGACGTACTAATGAAACACGAAAAGTACGAAATAGAAATACTGTAAATGCAACTCGTTCTATTAGACCGCGAAATACAACTGTACGAAATAATACAATACGAAATACAAGACAAACACAGCGTTCTACACCAATGCGAAATAACAGAAAAGTTAGAAGTACAAGTGTGCGAAAAAGAACGAATACTACACGAACGAACCCTACTCGCAATAATAAAAGAACAAGAACGGTTCAAAATGCAGCTAGAACTAAGCGAAGTGTTACTTCAAGATCTAGAAGTATTGCTTCAAAGCCAAGAAAAAGACATAACACTAGACAAAATTCTAGAAAATAAAATAAGGTTTGGTTAGTTGAAAGAGTCTTTAATTGTATGATTAAAGGCTTTTTCTGTTTCTAAATGTAACAATTATGTAAAAGGAACCCTTTTTTTTTATTTTTGTAATAATATTCAATTATTATAAAAATGAAAATAGCAATACTTAATGGACCAAATTTAAATTTATTAGGAACACGTGAAACTAGTGTTTATGGTTCTGTATCTTTTGTAGATTATTTAAAATCGCTAAAAAAAGAATTTCAAAATGTTGAAATAGAATATTTTCAGTCTAATATTGAAGGAGAATTGATAGATAAATTGCACGAAATAGGTTTTTCTTATGACGGAATACTATTAAATGCTGCAGCATACACGCATACATCTATTGCTATTGCTGATGCTGTAAAGGCAATTACAACACCAGTTATTGAAATACATATAAGTAATGTAACAAATAGAGAAGAATTTAGACATAATTCGTATATTGCACCAAATTGTATTGGTGTTATTTTAGGATTTGGATTAAAAAGTTATAAATTAGCATTACAATATTTTGTAAATAGCCAATAATACTATTTACTATAAAGGGGGAAATAATGAAAGCAACTATTGAACAAGTTATCCTTGTTGATAAAAACGATACAAAAATTGGCTTAATGCCAAAGTTAGAAGCACATGAAAAAGCATTGTTACATCGTGCTTTTTCAGTTTTTGTTTTTAATGATAAAAACGAATTGCTTTTACAACAACGAGCAAGTCATAAATACCATTCGCCAAATTTATGGACAAATACTTGTTGTAGTCATCAACGTGATGGAGAATCTAATATCCAAGCAGGAAAAAGACGACTTTTTGAAGAAATGGGATTTGTTTGCGATTTAAAAGAATTGTTTCATTTTATATACAAAGCTCCGTTTGATAACGGTTTAACCGAACACGAATTAGATCATGTAATGATAGGTTATGCTAATGAAAATCCGATTATTAATAAAGAGGAAGTAGCCAGTTTTAAATGGATGACTTTGCCTGATATTGAAGCAGATATTTCTACGAATTCAGAAAAATATACTGTGTGGTTTAAAATAATTTTTAACGAATACCTTAACAGATTAAAATAATTTCATATTTTAGGGAAAATTAAACAAATACAAATGCCAGTAGTAACCGTAAATAGACAAGCACATTTTAATTCGGCACACCGTTTGCATAACAATGAGTGGTCAGATGATAGAAATGCATCTGTTTTTGGTAAATGTGCAAATC